>DATHAG010000112.1:0-3945 GCA_035296825.1 Gaiellaceae bacterium
GTCGCGACGGCGCTTCCGAGGCGCCCCGTGCCGCCGGTGAGGAGAGCGCAAGCCGCCACTGGAGGAACGATAAGCTCTCGCCTTCCTAAAAGGAGACGAGAGGGGAACCGATGGCGACGCTGGCGTTCAACCACGAGGAGATCGCCGCCCGCGAGCTCAAGCAGGAGCTCTACGACATGGACGGCATCTCGCGGGCGTCGGTCGAGGCGCACTACAAGCTCTACCAGGGCTATGTGAACAAGCGAAACGAGATCCTGGGCAAGCTCGGGGATGTGGACGCCTCCGCGGCGAACCAGGTCTATTCCGAGATTCGCTCGCTCAAGGTCGATCTCACCTTCGCGATCGGGGGCGTCAAGAACCACGAGATCTACTTCGAGCATCTAGGCGGCGCGGGCGGCGACCCGGACGGCTTGATCAGCGACCTGATCGAGCGCGACTTCGGCGGCGTCGAGGCCTGGCGCACCGACCTGAAGGCGACCGGGATGGGCGCGCGCGGCTGGGCGTGGACGGCCTACGACTGGGACGAGATGCGGCTTTTCAACTACCTCGGCGACGCCCAGAACACCTTCCCCGTCTGGAACGCAACCCCGCTGGTCGCGCTCGATGTCTACGAGCACGCCTACTTCCTCGACTACCAGACGGACCGGGCTTCCTACATCGACGCGTTCCTCAACAACCTCGACTGGAGCGTCGTCAACGAGTGGGCGTCCAGGTACCAAATCCAGGTGTGACCTAGCCCGCTTCGGCCCACGGCCCGGTGCTCGAACTAGCGATCATCGCGCTCGGCTACCTGATCGGCAGCCTGCCCTTCGGGTACTGGCTCCCACGTGTCTTCGCGGGCGTCGACATCCGCACGGTCGGGAGCGGCAACACGGGGGCGACGAACGTCTGGCGTGCGGTCGGCTTCAAGATCGCCCTTGGGGTTGCTCTCCTCGACATCGGCAAGGGGCTGGCTGCGGCTCTCCTTGGACGCTGGGTCGGCGGGGACGTGATCGGCGTCCTGGCCGGCTGCGCCGCGGTCGTCGGCCACTGGCGGCCGCTGTTCATGGGCCTCGGTCGCGGTGGGAAGATGGTGGCCACGACTGCGGGTGTTGGGCTGGGCCTCGCGACGTACGCCACCCTGGCCGTCGTCCCCGTCTGGATCGCGGTCTTCCTGTTGACGCGCTACGCCTCTGTCGCCTCGCTCGCGAGCGCTGCTGCGCTTCCGTTGCTGGCGTTCCTCTTCGACGCCTCGACGCCTGTGCTCGCGTTCCTGGTCGGGGCGGGCATCGCAATCGCCCTGCTCCACAAGGGCAACATCGGAAGGCTCCTACACGGAACCGAGAATCGGTTCGATCTGCAGTTGACGCGCCGCCTCAGTCGGCGACGCGAAGCCAGTCTCTGAGCTCTGTGTGAACGCTCGAGGGCTCGCCCGTCGCGAGCTCGCGACGAAGCTCCCCGACGGTGCCGTAGCGCTCCGCGAGCACGTCGTGGTTATGGATCGTCTCGAAGTTGATCTGCCGTGCGAGCACGAAGTCCTCGTCCTCGAGGCCGCCGACCTCGTCGAGCGCGCTCTTGACCATGAGCCGAACCGAGTCCTCGACGAAGCGAGGAGCCAGGTGCGCGTGCTCGACCACGAAGAGCTCGTCGGGTCGCTTCAGGAGCTCGTAAATGGGCGAGCTCATCGATCGCTCGACCAGGCCGACCAGCTCCTCCGCGTCGAGGCGGAGGCCGGTGCCCAGGTACAGAAGGCCCTTGCCACGCTGGTTGTGCGTCGCGAGTGGGACGAGCTCGAGGATTCGCTCGATCTGGACGTCGTCGAAGCCCGCCTCGCCCAGGCGCTCGGCTGCCGTCTCCCGCACCATCCCTTGGGCGCACGGGCAAGCGTTGATGCCTGTCGCCTCAACGCCGACGACGCGGCGGGACGCCGTTGGCGACGCGGCTGCGATGCCGATCAGGGTCACGAGCTCCTGTGTCTGCATGCCCGTGACCGGCGTCAGGCGCTCGATCGGGTACCGCGCACGGATAGAGACCTCGGCGCGGTAGGCCTGCTGGCGCTCGACGATGTGGCGGGCGATGTGTTCCGCGAGGCGCTCGACGAGAAGCTTCTCGCCGATCACCATCTCGTCGATCGCCTCTTCGAAGAGCTCCGGGAAGCGGGACATGTGCACGCCCTTCTGGGCGGGGTCGAGGTCGACGAAGCAGTCGATCTCGGCCGACACAAGCGCATCCTGCCCTCCGTGTTGCATCCGTACGGCCTTCTGCACCCCGGTTACGCCCGCCCGTGAAAGCCCGATCCGGACGTCCGGTGTGGACGCCTGAAGGTCGATTGCCTCCGTCAGCCGCTCGCTCACGCGGCTAACGTAGCACCCCCTTGGCCGACGACCGTTTTGCGCGCCTAATCTCGATTGCGTGCCACGACATCCGCACGCCTCTGGCCACGGTCCACGGCTTCGCAAAGACGCTTGCGCGGATCGAGCTCGCAGATCCGGCGCCGCGTTACGTCGAGATGATCGAAGAGGCGTCGGCGCAGGTAGCCGATCTCCTCGACGAGCTCGCTCTGGTGACGCGCATCGCGGAGGACCGCTACCAGCCGGCCCTCTCCGACGTCGACTCGCTCGAGCTCACCCGGCGGGCGGCGACTGACGTGGGGGAGGACCCCGGGGCGGTCGGCGGCGAGGGGGCACGCGTGCAGGTGGACGAGCCGGCCGTCGTGCGGGCGGTCGGCCAGCTGCTCAGGGCTGCGCGGCGGCACGGTGGCCTCGAAGCGCTTACGGTGGCCGTCCGGGGTCCCCTGATCGAGCTCGGCCCGATCACGAAGTTCTCGGGGCCCGTCGTCTCCGGTGAGTCGCTGAAAGAGCTCGGAGCTCCGGCCGCCGTGATGGTGATCGAGGCGCTCGGCGGCTCGGTGGAGATCCACGGAGAGTTGGCGAGGATCCGGCTACCGGAGTAGCCGTGAGAGCCGGCGATCCTTGAGGATGCGCCCGCCCGTCTGGCACTGCGGGCAGTAGTAGATCGTGTGCTCGTCGAAGTCGATGCGCTCGATCGGCGTCGAGCAGACAGGGCACGGCTCGCCTAGCCGGTTGTGGATCCGGTAGGCCTTCTTGTCCGCAACCCCGCTCTCGCGGAGCGCGAGCCCCTCGGAGAGCGTCTCGTCGATCGCGGCGGCCAGCCGCTCGATCTCGGCATCGTCCAGGTCGGTGGAGAGCGCATACGGAGAGAGCTTGGCGCGGAGCAGGATCTCGTTCGCCCACGCGCGCCCGATGCCCGTGAGCGAGCGCTGGTCGCGGAGGAACGAGTGCAGTCGGCGGGAGTCCGCCCGCAGGATTTCGCCCAGGCGTTCGGCCCCGAGGCCGAGCGCGTCCGGCCCAAGGTGCGCGAGCTCCGCGTCCAGGTCGTCGGGGCGGTAGAGGCCCACCTTCGCACGCTTCTTCGCCCCGGCCTCGGTCAACACGATCGAGCCTCCGCCCTGAAATGAAAGCCTGAAAGCCGGCGTCTTCGGCCCCTTGGCGCCGGGTTCGAGATAGCGCATGCGCCCGGCGCTCATCAAGTGGACGTGGAGGACGAGCTCGCCGTCTTCGGTCGGGAAGAGGAGGTGCTTCCCGCGCCGTCGCGCTCCTTCGAAGCGGCGGCCCTCGAGGGTGGCCAGCGGCGGGTCGAACGTCTTCAGCGTGGCGATATGCGCCGGACCCGCCTTCTCGATCGGGTAGGCGCTGACCGGGCCGTCCAGCGACCGGCAGAGCGCCTCGATCTCGGGAAGCTCAGGCATAGATACCGTCCGTGCGCCCGATCAGCGTAGCCGTCAGGCGGGGCAACCTCATCGAGTCGCGTCATACGGTGCACGCCGTCTCGGTGCGCGATGGGGAGCTAGTCGGGTCGGTGGGGGAGCCAGGCCTCGAGACGCACATGCGCTCTGCCGCAAAGCCGCTCCAGGCGCTTCCGCTCGCTCTCGAGCACCCGGAGCTG
>DATHAG010000113.1:0-4090 GCA_035296825.1 Gaiellaceae bacterium
AAACGAGCCCGTTGCGCAGGATGCACAGGATGAGGCGCGTAACCGAGTGGAAGGATGACCATGCAGCGCCTCGCACTGATCCTGATCGGCTTTGGCCTCGTCGGCGGCGCTGGACTCGCCGCCGCCGGGTGCGGCCAGGAAGAAGCGGTCCCCGTCGGCGCCGTCGCGACGGAGGTTCCTGCCGCCCAGACGGTCACGACCGCTGAGTCCGAGACGGCACCGCCGCCTACGGACGCAGACTCCGGCACGGTCGCCGAGACCGGGTCGAGCAGTGTGTCGGGCGTCCTCTACCAGGTCTGGCTCGTCCGGGGCGAATCGCTCTTCGTCACTTGGCGGGAGCGGGAAGGCACGCCGCGGGTGGGGACGGCAACCATGGAAGACCTTCTGGCGGGGCCTACCCCCGTGGAAGCCCGGGCGGGTGTGACCACCGTGATTCCGGCCGGTACGCGGCTCCTGGGCCTGACAATCTCGAAGGGCGTCGCGACCGTCGACCTGAGCTCCGAGTTCGAGTCCGGTGGCGGCTCGGCTTCGGTGTCCGCCAGGCTTGCCCAGGTCGCATGCACCCTCGACCAGTTCGAAACGGTCACGGGCGTGAGTTTCGAGCTCGACGGCAAGCCCGTGGACGTCTTCTCCGGCGAAGGGATCGTCCTCGACCATCCGGTCCGCTGCCGTGACTACGAGGAGCTCCTCCCGGTCATTCTCGTCGAGCACCCTGCGATCGGCCAGCGCGTCGAGAGCGGCACCACGGTCTCGGGGAGTGCGAACGTCTTCGAGGCCAACGTGACGGTCAGGGTCCTCGACGCAGGCGGCACAGAGCTCTCGCGCGGATTCACCACGGCGACCTGTGGCACCGGCTGCCGTGGAACGTTCTCGATGGACGTGGACTTCGAAGTCACACACGAGCAGCCGGGAACCATTGTCATCTCGGACGATGACGCGGCGGGCACCGGCAAGCCCCCGCACGAGGTTCGCATTCCAGTCACTCTCATGCCGAGCTGAAATCGGCCGATACAGAAATTCGAGAAGAGCCCCTGGCCGCCGGGGCTCTTCCTCTTTAAGGCTCGAACGACGTCTCGATCTGCCTGGGGCGCGCCCACACCTCCGGCGGCGCGGGCCGGGGCGCCGTGAGAAGGTGAGGCGTGCGGATTCGCTCGGACTTCCCGCGCCAGGTACGCGAGATCGAGAACGTCTGGATTCCTCTTGCGGACGGGACCCGCCTGGCCGCGAAGATCTGGCTTCCCGAGGGGGCCGAGGAGGAGCCGGTGCCCGCGATCCTCGAGTACATCCCCTACCGGAAGAACGACTGGACCTGGCGGCGCGACTCGACCATGCACCCCTACTTCGCCGGGCACGGATATGCGTGCGTGCGCGTCGACCTGCGCGGCGCCGGCGAATCGGGCGGGATCCTTCTTGACGAGTATCTCGATCAGGAGCTGGACGACGGAGCCGAGGCGATCGCCTGGATCGCGGCCCAGCCGTGGTGCACCGGAGCGGTGGGCATGTTCGGCATCTCCTGGGGCGGGTTCAACGGGCTCCAGGTCGCTGCCCGCCGCCCGCCTGCTCTGAAGACCGTGATCACCCTCTGCTCCACCGACGACCGCTACGCGGACGACGTCCACTACATGGGCGGCTGCCTGCTCGGGGTGGACATGCTGCCCTGGGCGTCGCTCATGTTTGTCTGGAACGGAACGCCGCCCGACCCGGCCATCGTGAGCGATGGATGGCGGGAGACCTGGCTCAGGCGCCTGCAGGAGACGCCGCCCTATATCGAGGCCTGGCTGACACATCAACGGCGCGATGCGTACTGGCAGCACGGTTCGGTCTGCGAGGACTTTTCCGCCATCGAATGCCCGGTCTACACGATCGGAGGCTGGGCCGACGGGTACTCGAACGCGATCCCCAGGCTCCTTGAAGGGCTGCCGGGGACCAGCAAGGGGCTGATCGGACCATGGGCGCATGGCTTTCCGCACGAAGCCCTGCCCGGTCCTCAGATCGGCTTCCTCCAGGAGTGCCTCCGGTGGTGGGACCGATGGCTCAAGGGCGAGGAGAACGGCATCGAGCAGGAGCCCGTCCTACACGCTTGGATGCAGGATGCGGCCGGACCGGACGCCCAGCCGGACGAGCGGCCGGGCCGCTGGGTGACGGAGCCGTCATGGCCACCCGAGGGCTACGAGCTGCGCCGGCTCGCGCTGGGAGACGGCACTCTCGAACGAAGCCCGTCCCCGGACGTGCGGCTCGACTTTCTTGGAGCGCAGACGTGCGGCCTCGACGCCGGCCTCTGGTGTCCCTATGGCGACGCGCTCGACCAGCCGCCCGATCAGCGGGCCGAGGACGGGCTTTCCCTCACGTTCGAGTCGCCACCGCTCGACGAGCCGTTCGAGCTCCTCGGCTTCCCGGAAGCGGTGCTCGCGCTTGCCGTCGATCGGCCGCAAGCCCTCGTCGCCGTCCGGCTCTGCGACGTCGCACCGAACGGACAGTCGACGCTCGTCACGCGAGGCCTGCTGAACCTCACGCACAGAGAGTCTCACGAGGAGCCGGAGCCGCTCGAGCCCGGGCGGCACTACGAGGCTCGCGTTCGGCTGAACGCGATCGCGCACTCGTTTCCCGTCGGGCATCGCCTTCGGCTCGCCGTCTCTCCGACCTACTGGCCCTGGGCGTGGCCGTCTCCCGAGCCCGTCACCCTTGCCCTCTTTACCGGCTCGAGCTGCCTGGAGCTCCCCGTGCGCCCGCCGCGGCCGGAGGATCAGGGCCTCGCCCCGTTCCAATCGCCGGAGGGCTCGGCGCCGATCGCGGTCGACCAGATTACGGCCGAATCTGCGGCCCGAAGGATCGAACGCGACGTGGCGACCGGGACGGTCACGCTCACGTACGAGCACGGGGGCGGCAGGCGAATCCTTCCGAACGGAATCGAGCTCGAGGACGCCGGACGCGAGATCTTCACGATCGTCGAGGGAGATCCGCTGTCGGCCAAGGTCCGGTGCGAAGGCCTCGTAGCCGTCGGCCGCGGCGACTGGCGCACCCGGGTCGAGACGGTGAGCGAGCTCTGGTCGGACGCAACGAGCTTCCACACCCGAAACCGGATCAAGGCGTTCGAGGGCGACGAGAAGGTGCACGATGAAGACCGAACGTTCAGCGTCCCGCGCGACCTCGTCTAACTACCAGGCCCGGATGCAGGCGGCCGTGTGCTCGGGCGACCGACCCCCGGCCGTGCGGCGGAGCTCCGGGTCGACCTGCTTGCACTCCGGAATCGCGATCGGGCAACGGGGGTGGAATCGACAACCGGCTGGAATGTGAGTCGGGTCGGGAGTTTCTCCCTGGAGGATCTGGGGACGCGAGCGCTCGTGCGGGTCGCGTTTCGGAACCACAGAGAGGAGTGCCTTCGTGTAGGGATGCTGCGGATTCCGAACGACCTCCCGCGCGGGGCCCTCCTCGACGATCCGCCCCAGGTACATGACCGCGATTCGGTTCGCGAAGTGGGCGGCGGTCGAGAGGTCGTGCGTGATCATCAGGATCCCGAGGCCCTCCTGCCGTAACCCGTCCAGGAGCCGGAGGACACCGGCCCGCACAGAGACGTCGAGCATCGAGACCGGCTCGTCTGCAACGAGGAGCTCCGGATCGAGGACGAGGCTCGACGCGATCGCGACCCGCTGGCGCTGGCCTCCCGAAAGCTCGTGGGGGAACCGGTCGACGTAGAGCTCGGGAGGAGTCAGGCCCGCGCGCGCGAGCGCCTCCTCGACGAGACGGCGTCGCTCGGGCCGGGAGCCGACGCCGTGCACGAGGAGCGGCTCCTCGACCGTCGACCGCACCCGGAACCTGGGGTCGAGCGACTCGTAGGGATCCTGGTAGATCAGCTGCATCTGTCTGCGAAGGGGTCGTAGGGCCCGGTTCGAGAGGCCAATCAGCTCCTGGCCGCGAAAGCGGATCGTGCCCGCATCCGGCTCCACGAGCCGCATCACAGACTGAGCGGTCGTCGTCTTCCCGCAGCCGGACTCGCCGACCAGCGCGAGCATCTCGCCTTCGCCGACCGTGAAGGAGACACCGTCCACTGCATGAACCCTCTGCCTGGAGCGCCGGGCGAGGGAGCCCACGA
>DATHAG010000114.1:0-4337 GCA_035296825.1 Gaiellaceae bacterium
CGAGCGTGTCCAGGTCGATGTTCGTGTCGATCGGCTTCCCCTTCGTGTGCACCTCGAGAATCTGGCGGCGGCCGTTCCGGTCGGGGCGGTCGACCACGATCTGGCGGTCGAAGCGGCCGGGGCGAAGCAGCGCCGGGTCGAGGATGTCGGGGCGGTTGGTGGCGGCGATCAGGATGATGTTGTCCTTCATCTCGAAGCCGTCCATCTCGACGAGGAGCTGGTTCAGCGTCTGCTCGCGCTCGTCGTGCCCGCCTCCCAGGCCGGCGCCACGATGGCGGCCGACCGCGTCGATCTCGTCCATGAAGATGATGCAGGGGCTCGCCTGCTTGGCCTGCTCGAAGAGGTCGCGGACGCGGGAAGCGCCGACGCCGACGAACATCTCGACGAAGTCCGAGCCCGAGATCGAGAAGAACGGCACACCGGCCTCGCCGGCGACCGATCGCGCCAAAAGCGTCTTCCCCGTTCCCGGAGGCCCGTACAGGAGGACGCCCTTGGGGATTCGCGCGCCGAGCGCCTGAAACTTCTTGGGGTTCTCGAGGAACTCTTTGATCTCCTGGAGCTCCTCGACAGCCTCGTCGACGCCGGCTACGTCCTTGAAGGTGATCTTCGGGGAATCCGGCGCCATCCGCTTGGCGCGGCTCTTGCCGAAGGACATGACCTTGGAGCCGCCGCCCTGGACCTGGTTCATGAGGAAGATCCAGAACCCGAAGAAGAGAACGAACGGGATCAGGTACGTGAGGATCGAGAGCCAAGCTGAGCTTCCGGTGCCCTTCGAATCGAACGCAACCTGGTTCTCCTGGAGCTTCTCCTCGAAGGCCGCCTGGGATTGGTCGCTCGGGTAGTTCGCCTTGACTTTCTCGCCACCCTCCAGGGTCGCTTCGATCGAGCGGCCCTTCGGCACGAAGAGAACATTCTGTACCTCTCCCGCCTCGACCTTCTGGATCAGGTCGCTGTAGGCGACCTTCGTCGACTCGCCGCGATCCGGGAGCAGCGTCGTCGAGGCCAGATAGACCAGCAGGACGATGACGATGAGGGGGAAGAGTGCGCTGCGGAAGAACCGGCTCAAGACTGTCCTTGGATCACGTCAAAGGGTAGCAGTGTGCTATTCGACCACCGGGCTGCGGTGGATGTTCTGTACGTTCTCCCCCTCGGCGATGAGATCCTCCCGCAAGACACCGATGTAGGGGAGATTCCGGTAGCGCTCGGCGAAGTCCAGCCCATAGCCGATCACGAAGCGGTTCGGGATCTCGAAGCCCACGTAGCGGCACTCGACGTCGTTCTCCCGCCGATCCGGCTTCGTCAGGAGCGCGCAGATCTCGACCGACGCTGGGTGGCGGGCCTCGAGATTGCGCAGCAGGTAGGAGAGCGTCAGACCGGAGTCGACGATGTCCTCGACGATCACGACGTTTCGGTTCTCGATCGGCATGTCGAGGTCCTTCAAGATCCTGACGACACCCGAGGAGTCGACGCCGGCCCCGTAGCTCGAAATCGCCATGAAGTCGACCTCGCACGGAAGGTCGATCTGGCGCATGAGGTCGGCCATGAAGAAGATGGCGCCCTTCAGGACTCCGATCAGAAGGAGGTCGCGATCGCGATAGTCGGCCGTGACCTCGGCCCCCAGCTCGGCGACTCGAGCCTGGAGCGCCACCTCTTCGACGAGGATCTCCTCGACCCCATCCGTCAGCTCGGTCACGGGGCTCTGGCTCAGCTCTCGCTCCTCCGGGCGCTGACGGCGCCCTCCCAGCCCGGGGCGCTCGCGATCCCGGGCACCGAGACCACCTCGTCCCCTTTGACCACGAGCGGCCAGGCCTCGCGCTCCGACCGGGGCACCTTTGCGTCCACGAACAGATCCTGCACTTTCTTGGAGCGGCGTGCGAGCCGGTCACCCGCCCGCCAGCCCCGGACCTGGAGGCCTGAGACCGACGTCTCGATCGTCCACCCACCCCAGCGAACCGGGCCCTCGAGTGCCACCGGGCGCCGCTCGAGCCAGATCGAGTCGTATTCCCGGACCGCGATCCGGCCCTCCCCCAGGTCGACCCGGCGCGAGCCTCCGGGCCCCGCGAGCAGCTCGACGAGCGCCCGCTCGACCGGGAGCGGTAAGGCTCGGTGCTCCTCGACGACAGCCAGGAGATTGCGCTCGGCACCGGGGTGCAGGCGCCTGAGCGCCGGGAGGATCTCGCCGCGGATAAGACCGCGCTTCGTGTCCGGATTGGAGCTGTCGACGCGGAACTCGAGGCCCTCGGCCCGGCAATAGGCTTCGGTTTCCTCGCGCCAGAGAGTCAAGAGCGGCCGCACGACGCCATCCTCGCGCCGGACTTGGATTCCCGTTGTCGTCCCGCTCGACGCAAGCCGGTAGAGAACAGTCTCCACCTGATCCGATGCGGTGTGCCCGGTGGCCCTGAGGCGCTCCGGAGCGAAGGAGTAGCGGAGCCTGCGAAGCTCCTCCTCCGTCCCTCCGGGCGCGTCGACCACGCGCGCTCCGAGCCGCTCACGGCAGAAACGGGCGTCCTCATCGGACTCGGCGGAGCGCAGCCCGTGGTTCACGTGCAGGCTCTCGACCACGTATCCCAGGGCTCGGAGCGCGTGCCAGAGACAGGTGGAGTCCGGACCGCCCGAGACCAGGCAGAGAACCTCGCCGTCGGGCGGGATCAACTCATGCCGGCGTACGTGCTCCTCGATGCGAGTCCGGAGCGACCTCGTATCCACGCGCCAATTGTAGGGCGGGTTAGAGGAGGGCGGCTACGTTGCAGCCGCGCTTCGCGAGCTCGGGCTGCGCGTCCACCAGGATCTCGCGGGCGAAGTTTGCGAGCCCGTAGGCGCGGAACATTCTCTTGCCCGCGTCAGGCTTTCCGCTGGCGAGGTGCGCCACCGCGTCCCCGTACTCGAGGAACATCGCGTCGATCAGGACCCGGGCACGACGGAGCGAGGGGTCGTGCGGCTCGGTGTAGGACACGCGCCTGGCCGCGTCACGGGCCTGCGCGGCCATCTCCGCGGGATCGATCGCCCCGTCCTGGTACCCGGAGGCCCAGATCCCGAGCGCAGTCATGTTGAGGCCGGCGGTCTGGATGAAGCGCTTGTCCAGCGCGCCACACGAGTGTTCCGCCGACGCCTTTGAGCCGGTGCAGGCACCGGCCGTCAGGGCAAAGGCGGCCACTGCCGCAGAGAGGCCAAGCCGACGCACTCCCCCATCATCGGGGCGAGACGGCGGCCGGACTATGACCCGCACGGGTGACCCTCGATCGAGGCGGGGCGATCCTCTACGGGAAGATGAGCGAGCGGTACACGATCGTCCGCCGCATCCCGATCGAGTCGTAGAGGGCGATGGCCGGGGTGTTCTCGGGCCGCACGAACAGACAGACGGCGGGCGTCCGCTCCAGGAGGAGTCGGCAGAGATCCTGTAGGCCTCGCCTTGCATTCCCGAGACGCCTGCGCTGCGGATCAACCCAGACTTGTTGGAGCTGTACGGCCCTTTCCGTCCACGCCGACGCCTCTGCCTTGAAGAGGACTTCGTCATCTTCCCGCCAGACCCAGCTTCGCCCCTGCTCGATCTGTACGCGCGTGCGCCACTCGAAGAGAGCAGGGTCACGCGCATAGGCGTCGACGCCCACCTCCTCGAGGTAGGCCGATGCGGACGCACGGACGAGCACATCGAGGTCGGCAAGCTCGGCCGGCCGCAACCCGCTTGCTCCGAGCTGAGGCGCTTCCTCGAGGACGTAGACAGGTTGCCCCGGACGATCGTCGAGAGGCTCGGGCATCCGGTCGCGAAGGACGGACCAGAGGCCGGTGACCGCTGCCTCCTCCCCGACCATCATCCGCGGGTCTCCCCGTGACGCGAGGTCGGCGAACGCGGCAGTCTCCGGGCCGGAGGGGACGAGATTGGCGCCGATGTGGCAGAGGCTAGTCAGCCTGTCGTCCTCCCGGATCCCGACGAAGCGCCCCAAACCGCGGCGCGCAACGTCCTCGAGGAAAACGCGCTCGATCGGCTCTTCCGCACAGAAGGCGAGGACGTCTTCGAGCTCGGGCCTCTTCACCAGCCATCCCATAGCGGGACGATAGTAGGGTGCGCGCGTGCCGATCCACGTTCGAGCCGAGCCGGGCGACTACGCAGAGGCATGCCTGCTCCCTGGCGACCCCTTGCGGGCGAAGCACATCGCCGAGACCTTCCTCGAGGACGTCGTGCAGCGAAACTCGGAGCGCGGCATGCTCGGCTTCTCGGGCACCTTCCGCGGTCGACCCGTCTCCGTGCAGTCGACCGGAATGGGGTGTCCGTCGGCCGCGATCGTAATCGAGGAGCTGATTCAGCTCGGGGTCAAGCGCCTCCTGCGCGTGGGGACCTG
>DATHAG010000115.1:0-2066 GCA_035296825.1 Gaiellaceae bacterium
GACGAGCACCTCCTGGCGCTGCCCCGGTACCGGGAGAGCGGGCTGTTCGACGAGGTCGAGAAGCTAGTGCTCGACTACGCGGTGGGCGTGAGCCGCACGCCGGTGGAGGTGCCAGACGAGCTGTTCGACAGGCTCAAAGAGCGCTTCGACGACGCCCAGATCGTGGAGCTGACGCACGCGATCGTCTTGGAGAACCTGCGAGGGCGCTTCAACCTGGCGCTCGGCGTCGACGCAGCGGGCTTCAGCGAGGGCATGGTGTGCGCACTCCCCACGACCGTCGCCCAATCGGCACCGGGGAGCGCGGCCGCGGGCTAGCGGCGGAGGAGGCACCGACGACCGGGTTGCCGATGGACGATCGCGACGTTGCGGTAGAAGAGCCGCCCGGCACTTTGGCCACCCGCCGCGAGCGCGCTTCGGCGCCGTGCCGCACCCGCCAGACGGTTCGACGGAACCCGGCGGGTCCGTCTCAGACCCGATACGGTGGAGTATACCGTGACGATGCGAATACTGGGCATCTCGGGGAGCCTCAGACGCCTACTGGTCTTCGCACCTCGATCCCGGGTCGGCGTAAATCCTCGGGGCTCAGGATCCCCTGTCACATCCGCCGGGTTCCGTCGGTCATTACTACGATGACACCACGCGACGGAGGGATGTGACGGATGAACGAGCAAGAATGGCTGGCCGAGCGCTTCGAGGAGCACCGAACCCGCCTGAAGGCGGTGGCCTACCGGATGCTAGGCTCGACGGGCGAGGCCGAGGACGCCGTCCAGGAGGTTTGGCTCCGCCTCGCCCGCTCCGACGCAAGCGGCGTCGAGAACCTGGGCGGGTGGCTGACGACGGTCGTAGCAAGGGTATGCTTGAACATGCTGCGCTCTCGTGGGGTACGGCGGGAGGAGCCACTGAGCGAACCCCGAAGCAAGCCGTTGGGTCCGCGCATCGTGCCGGACCCGATCGTGGGCCGCGCGGACAGCACCGACCCCGAGCAGGAGGCGCTCCTGGCCGACTCCGTGGGCCTCGCCCTGCTCGTGGTCCTCGAAACCCTGACCCCCGCCGAGAGGCTCGCGTTCGTTTTGCACGACACGTTCGCGATGCCCTTCGACGAGATCGCCCCCATCGTGGGACGCTCTCCGGCCGCCACGCGGCAGCTCGCGAGCCGCGCCCGCCGCCGGGTGCGTGGGGCAACCGCGGTCCCCGACGCCGATCTCGCCCGCCAGCAGGAGGTCGTGGACGCCTTTCTGGCCGCCGCGCGCGAAGGCGACTTCGGGGCGCTCTTGGCGGTGCTCGACCCCGACGTGGTGCTCCGGGCCGACACAGGCGGCCCGCCGAGGGAGGTCCGCGGCGCTCAGGCGGTTGCAAACCAGGCGCTCACCTTCTCCCGCCTCGGCGGCCCAGGTCGCGTCACTCTGCCCGCGCTGGTGAACGGGGCCGCGGAGGTCGTCTCGCGGGACCAGGACGGCCGATCGTTCTCCGTCATGGGCTTCACGGTCAGCGGCGGAAGGATCGTCGAGATAGATATACTCGCCGACCCCGAGCGCCTGAGCAGGCTCGACCTGTCGGCCCTCGACGACTAACGATCGGCGTCCAAAACCATGCTTGATCACCTAGATCACATTCGTGTCAACTTTCGTAACTCGACCCAACACCGTAGAGTTCGTTACGAACTCGAAGAAGCGCAAGACTTGTTGTCGCTGTCGATCGACGCTTTGAATCGCATGGCGAAGTCGTGTGCCAGTTGTGTGCCAGTGCAGGCGTGTCCGGGTCCGCCCGGGGGTAGTAGGACGACGGCGAAAACCGCGTGTTCATGCGGATTTCGGACGCTGATGGACCGGCCTGGACGCCCCGAAGCTCACTCGTAATGAGATTAGGTCAGCGATTCGAGTCCGCTCGTCGGCTCTACTTTTTGCCTGCAAAATCCGCAAAAACGAAAAGCCCCCGATGT
Source organism: Gaiellaceae bacterium (assembly GCA_035296825.1). GTDB lineage: Bacteria > Actinomycetota > Thermoleophilia > Gaiellales > Gaiellaceae > DASQGA01. Next base: position 1,940 of record DATHAG010000115.1, read on the forward strand.
TCGTATCGGTGCTTTGTCAGCAGTTCGTCAGCAGTAGCCTCTAAACGGTGAACAGGTGTACGGAGCCATCGATGGACCTCCCGAATTCGGAGAATCAACGCCGCGTCGGGATCCATCGACTCCTTCG
>DATHAG010000116.1:0-7465 GCA_035296825.1 Gaiellaceae bacterium
TGAAGCAGCTCTCCGAATACGAGGCGGTCGGTGGCTACGGCTCGCTTCGAACCGCGCTCGAGGCCGACCGGGCCGCGCTGGTCGAAAGCCTCCTTGCCTCGGGTCTTCGCGGCCGCGGCGGAGCCGGCTTCCCGACCGGTCGCAAGGCCAGCTTCCTCCCGAAGCCGGGCGACACGGAGAAGCCCATCTACCTCACGGTCAACGCGGACGAGTCCGAGCCGGGCACGTTCAAGGACCGCGAGATCATGTTCGCGACCCCGCACGCACTCATCGAGGGCACCGTCATCGTGAGCCATGCGATCGGCGCCCAGGTCGCCTTCATCTACATCCGCGGGGAATACCTGACGGAGTACGAGATCATCCGAGCAGCGCTCGAGCAGGCCCTGGAGGCGGGCTACGTGGGCCCGAACGTGCTGGGCTCCGAGACCTCGGTCACGATCGTCCTCCACCGTGGAGCCGGTGCGTACATCTGCGGTGAGGAGACTGCGCTCCTCGAGTCGCTCGAGGGCAAGCGGGGTCAGCCACGGTCGAAGCCGCCGTTCCCCGCCATCTCGGGTCTCTACGCCTCGCCGACGCTGATCAACAACGTCGAGACCATCGCCACCGTGCCCGATGTCATCCGGCTCGGCGGCGAGGAGTACGCGAAGCTCGGAGTCGAGAACTCCGCGGGCACCCGCGTCTTCTCCCTCTCCGGCAACGTCGCGAACGGCGGCAACTACGAGCTCGAGCTCGGCACGCCGCTCCGCACACTGATCTTCGACCTCGGCGGCGGCGTTCCGGGCGGGCACGAGCTGAAGGCGGTCATCCCCGGCGGCTCTTCGGTTCCCGTCCTGAGCGCCAACGAGCTGGATACACCGCTCGACTTCGACTCGATGGCGAAGGCGGGCACGATGCTCGGGTCCGGAGGCGTGGTCGTAATCGACGACCGCTGCTGCATGGTTCAGCTAGGCCTCAGGGTGGCGCAGTTCTACATGCACGAGTCGTGCGGTAAGTGCACCCCCTGCCGCGAGGGGACGCGGTGGATGGTGCAAATTCTCAAGAAGATCGAGGCGGGCGATGCGTCGCATGGCGAACTCGATCTCCTGCTCGACGTCTGCGACCGGATCCTCGGCAACTGCCTCTGCCCCCTCGGCGACGCCGCCGCGATGCCCGTGGCGAGCTACGTGGCGAAGTTCCGAGACGAGTTTCGGCAGCACATCGACGAGGGTGGCTGCCCGTTCGGTGGCCAGTCGACGCTCGACCACGTCCTCGCTCCGGTCGACCAACACCACGCGCATATGCGCACGCAGATCGAAGTACCGGTGCACGAGCTGGCATGAACGTCCCTCGCCTTCGGCTCGCTCCCGCGGGGGAGACCATGTTCCCCCTGCGAGCCCCCTTCCTACGGGCCAACGTGGAGGAACCTCCGGGTTCCCCCACACCCCCTCCACACGCTCATAGACCGAAGGTCGGCCTATGAGCACTCCCGAGCTCGTCACGGTCACCGTCGACGGCCGCGAGATCCGCGTCCCCAAAGGCACGGGCATGATCGAGACGGCGCTCGCGGCGGGCATAGAGATCCCGGTCTTCTGCTACGAGCCGCGCCTGGGACCGCCCGTCGGGGCGTGTCGCATGTGTCTCTGTGAGGTCGAAGGGATGCCGAAGCTGCAGGCGGCCTGCACCATGACTGCACAGGACGAACTGGTTCTCCGCACCGCGCAGACAAGCGAGAAGGCGGCGCAGGGGCAGGACGCCGTGCTCGAGTTCATCCTCCTGAACCATCCGCTCGACTGCCCCGACTGCGACAAGGGCGGCGAGTGCCCACTCCAGGATTTGACCTTCCGTTGGGGCCCCGGCAGAACGCGCATGGTCTTCCCGAAGCGGACCTTCGACAAGCCTGTCCCGATCTCCCCGACGATCACGCTCGACCGGGAGCGCTGCATCCTCTGCTACCGCTGCACGCGCTTCTCCGAGGGCATCTCGGAGGACGGCCAGCTCGTGGCGAAGAACCGCGGTGCAAGCTCGCTGATCGCGACCTTCGAGGACGAGCCCTACCGGGCGCACTTCTCCGGGAACGTGACGGAGCTCTGCCCGGTCGGCGCGCTCCTGCCGTCCACCTATCGCTTCAAGGCTCGACCCTGGGAGATCGACAACGTCCCGACCGTCTGCGGCCTCTGCCCCGTCGGCTGCAACACATGGGTCACGGTCCGAGAGGGGAAGACCCAGCGCGTGCTCTCCCGGAACCATTCCGAGGTCGACGACGGCTGGCTTTGCGACAAGGGCCGCTTTGCGTTCGGCCATCTCCGGGCCAAGGACCGGATCCGCGAGCCACTGCTCAGAGTACGCCGGCGCGGCTTCGACCGGGTGACGATCGAGCAGGCGCTCGACGAGGCGGAAAGAGGGCTCCGGGAGGCGGCCGGGTCTGTTGTCGTCGCGTTCTCCGGCGGCGAGTCCGTCGAGCACGCGACCGCGCTCGCACGCCTCGTCCGCGAGGGCATCGGTGCCTCCGCAGTGGCGCTCCTCCCCGACGATCTCGCTCCGGTGCTCGACGGGTTCCGGGCACCGCTTTCCGCGATCCGGGACTCGGAGGTCTGCCTCGTCGTCGGCGACGACCCGGTCGTCGAGCGCGCTCCGGTCGTCGACCTCTGGCTGAAGGCCGCGCGGCGCCAGGGTGCCGAGGTGATCCTGGCGGGTCCGACCGGGCGCGTGCAAGTCGCTCCGGGCGGTGCCCTCGCCTTCTGCGCCTCCCCGCCAACCGACGTGGCGGAGCGGCTTCAGGCCGCAGCTAGCGTCGCGATCGTGTGGTCGCAGGATGCGCCCGACGGCGGCCGGGCGGCAGCCACACTCGCGGCATCGCTTCCGGGCGAGGTCGCGCTCTACGTCTTGCCCCGAACGCCGAATGGCCGTGGGGTCTCGTCGGCCTGGTACGAAGCGGGGGAAGGACGGGGCTCCGACTCTGCCGCGGAGGGGGAGATCGGGGCGCTCGTGATCTCGGGCGACGAAGCGGTCTACAACCCCTCCGTCCTCGAGCTTGCGACTCGCGCGCGCTTCGTCCTGACGACCGCCATGTTCATGGGCGAGCACACCCTGCGGTCTCACCTCGTCGTTCCGGCCGCGAGCTACCTCGAGCGAGACGGAACGACGGTGAACCTCGAGGGTCGCCGCCAGCGCCAACGCCGCGTGGTCACCCCGCCGGCCGGGTGGGACGAGCTCGAGTTCTTTGCCCGGCTCGCCGAACGTTTCGGGATCGCCGTATCGCCCTGGGCCGAGCTTCTTCCCGCCGTGCAGGCTGAGCTCGAGCCGCGAGGGGAGCGCAAGCCGGTCGAGGCGGAGCAGCCGGTGCCCCCGCCGGCTCCAACCGCGTCTGGACTCCAGCTCGTTCGCTACCGGCCGCTCTTCTCCGGGCCCGCCGTCGAGCGGATCCATGAACTCGAGTTCCAGCGCCCCCTCGCGGAGATCGAGCTCGCCTGGGAGGACGCCGACGCTCGGCAGGTGGCCAACGGTGACCTCGTCACGGTCGGGTCGAACGGGACCTCGCGCGAGCTCGTGGCCCGCGTCAATCGAAAGCTCCAGACAGGGGTCGTCCGGGTTCCCGACGAGCACGCGCAGGGCCTCGAGCGAACCGTGGAGGTCCGCAAGCCGTGATCACCGCCCAGACCGCCCTCAATCAGCCGTGGTGGATCGACATCATCAAGGCTTTCATCGTCGTCAACCTCGTGCTCGGGGCCTTCGCCTACCTCACGTGGACCGAGCGGAAGGTACTCGGCCGCATGCAGAACCGCTACGGCCCCAACCGCGCCGGACCCTTCGGGCTCCTCCAGCCGATCGCCGACCTCGTCAAGCTGCTGCGGAAGGCGAGCTTCGAGCCCGCCGCCGGAATCGACGTCCTTTACTACGCGGCACCGGTTGTTGCCGGCTTCACGGCGCTGGCGGCTTTCAGCGTGATCCCGTTCGGGGGGGTCTGGCACTGGGGCGACTACGACGTCACCGGCTGGGTCGTGAACGTGTCGATCGGGCTCGTGCTCCTCTTCTCGCTGGGCGCGATCGGGATCTACGCGTTCGTCGTCGGAGGCTGGGCGAGCGAATCGAAGTACTCGCTCCTCGGCGCGATGCGCACCTGCGCTCAGCTTGTCTCCTACGAAGTCTCGCTCGGCCTCTCCGTCCTAGGCGTCGTGATCATGGGGCAGTCGCTCTCGCTCGTCGACATCGTCGAGAAGCAGCAGGCGACGTTCTGGTTCGTGATCCCGCAGTTCGTCGGCTTCATCGTCTTCTTCATCTCGGGCATCGCGGAAACCAACCGCGCGCCATTCGACCTCCCTGAAGCCGAGCAGGAGCTCGTTGCCGGCTACCACACCGAGTACTCGGGGATGCGGTTCGGCCTCTTCCAGACGGCCGAGTACATCAACATGGTCACCCTCTCGGGACTCGCAGTGACGCTGTTCCTTGGCGGCTGGGGCGGACCATGGCTCCCCGGCCCGATCTGGTTCCTCCTGAAGCTCGGAGCCTTCATCTTCGTGTTCATGTGGCTCCGCGCCACCCTGCCGCGGCTTCGCTACGACCAGCTGATGAAGTTCGGCTGGAAAGTCCTCCTGCCGGTTGCAACCGCGAACGCGGTCGTGACGGCGGTCCTCGTGACGGTGATCGACTGATGACCGCCCAGCCAATCGGATCGCTGAAGGGCTTCGCGGTCACCTTCCGGCAGATCTTCAAGAAGCCGATCACACAGCAGTACCCGGAGTACAAGCGGCCGCTCTACCCACGCTTCCGCGGTCGGCACCGGCTCCATCGCCACGAGAACGGGCTCGAGAAGTGTGTCGGCTGCTCGCTCTGCGCCGCCGCGTGCCCGGCGGACTGCATCCGGGTCGTCGCGGCCGAGAACGAGCCCGAAAACCGCGTCTCACCCGGGGAGCGGTACGCCCGGATCTACGAGATCAACATGAGCCGCTGCATCTTTTGCGGCTACTGCGAGCTGGCGTGCCCGTTCGACGCGATCACGCTCGGAAACGAATACGAGCTCTCTGAGTACAACCGGGACGACCAGATCTACACGAAGGAGATGCTGCTCGCTCCACCGGTCAAGAAGGTGCCGGTCGCCGACCCCGACCTCTACGACACCCCGCTCCCGGTCTGGAGGACCGAGAGCTAGAGAGATGGACGCCGACGCCGGCAACATTCTCGTCTGGGTCGTCTGGATCGCCGCAGCGACGGCGCTCTTTTCGTCGGGGATCGCGGTCATTCTGTTCCAGAATCCCTTCTACAGCGCACTTGCACTGATCGTGAACCTCGCGTCGCTGGCCGTCCTCTACCTGCTGCTCGAGGCCGAGTTCGTCGCGGCCGCCCAGGTGCTCGTCTACGCGGGCGCGGTCGTGGTCATGTTCCTTTTCGTGATCGCCTACCTCGGGGGGCGAGCCGACGCCCCGCTCGCGGGCGGCCCCACCTTCCAGGTCGTAGGCGCGATCATCGCGGCGGGCGCCATCGCGGTCGAAGTCGTGGTCGCGATCGCCCTCAAGGCCGGTGACCGGCTGAACGATACGGACGAGATCGGGGCGCGTTTCGGCTCGCCGGCGGAGATCGGGCGCCTGTTCCTCTCCAACCACCTGCTCGCCTTCGAAGTGACCTCGATCATCCTCCTCGTCGCCGCCGTCGGCGGCGTCATCCTCGGCAGCGCCCTTCCGAACGACCAGAGCGCCGAGAGGGGCGCGGAGCGATGATGGGACCGGGAATCGCCGCCTACCTGATCGTCTCCGTGGTCCTGTTCGCCACGGGTGCCCTCGGCGTCCTGATCCGCAGGAGCCCGCTGATCATCCTGCTCGCGCTCGAAATCATGCTGAACGCGGGAAATCTGGCGCTGATCGCCTTCTCGCGCCGCTTCGCCGATGGAGACGGCCAGATCTTCGCGCTGACCGTGATGGTGGTCGCAGCCTCGGAAGCCGTCGTCGGCCTCGGCCTCATCGTGGCGATGTCGCGGAAGCACGTCGAGCTGGACGTCGACAAGCTCAGGACCCTGAGAGGCTGACGTGGACGTCGCAGTCCTCGCAGTTCCCTATCACCTTGGCCACATGTCGCTTGGCATGGGCGCAGGGCCGGACCGGCTCCTCGACGCCGGCGTCGTCGACGCCGTGCGGCTCCACGGTCACGAGGTCGAGGTCGAACGTATAACTCTCGAGCCTCAGCCGAACGAGGTCGCCGCCCTGTTCGAGACCGCCGCTGAGGTGTCCAGCCACGTCGCGGACGCCTGCGATCGAGGCGCCTTCCCGCTCGTACTTTCGGGGAACTGCTTCTGTTCGCTCGGCGCCGTGGCGGGCGTCGGCCGCGACCTCGGGGTCGTCTGGCTCGACGCGCATCCTGACTTCAATACCGCGGAGGGCACGACCAGCGGCTTCGCCGACGGAATGGGCCTCGCAATCCTCACCGGCACGGGTTGGAATGCCCTGCGCGAGACAATTCCTGGCTACCGCGTAGTGCCCGAGCGCAACGTGATTCTCGTGGGTGCACGAGACATCAATCCGGCCGAGGAGACTCGGCTGCAGGCGTCCGACATCACTCGGCTCGACGTCGTGGAAGCAAGGTCGGGCCTTGCACCCGTCGCGGCCGACCTCGCAGCCAAGACCGAAGGCGTCTATTTCCATCTCGACCTCGACGTCCTCGATCCAAGCGAAGGCAGAGCAAACGAGTATGCGGCCGCCGGAGGCTTGAGAGCATCCGAGGTCTCGACCGCAATCGACACCGTCGGCCGCCTCGTAGACATGCGCGCGGCTGCGGTGACGGCCTACGATCCGACGCTCGATCCAGACGGATCGCTTGCGGAAACGGCAATCGAACTTGTTGCGCGGATCGTGGACACGGCTTCGGTCGAACGTGCCGACCGGGTGAGCGCATGACGACCGCCGCCTGGATCTGCCTCGCCTCGCCTGCGGTCGCGGTCGTCTTGATCACGCTCTCGGGCGACCGGATGCCGCGGTTCGCGGCCGGCGTGGTCGCATCGCTCGGGGCTCTCGTGTCCTTCGTCGCGTCGGTGATCTGCCTCGTCGTCCTACTCGGGGAGGAGCCGGAGGAGCGCGTTGGACGCGGGTCGACGCTCTGGACGTGGCTCTCGGCCGGAGACTTCCGGGTCGGGCTCGACATCGTCGTAGACCCGCTGTCCGTTTTCATGATGCTGGTCGTCTCGGGGGTCGGCTTCCTGATCCTCTCCTACGCGGTCGGCTACATGCGAGGCGATGCCGAGGAACGCCGCTACCACGCCTATAAGGCGCTTTTCCTCTTCTCGATGCTCTTGCTCGTCCAGTCGGGGAACCTGCTCCTCCTGCTGGCAGGCTGGGGGATGGTCGGGCTCTCCTCCTACCTGCTGATCAACTTCTGGCATCAGCGGGAGACCGCGGTTGCGGCGGGCAAGAAGGCGTTCATCATGAACGCCGTCGGAGACGCGACCTTCGCGCTCGCGCTCTTTATCCTCGCCCAGCACGTCGGCGCGCTCGACTTCGGCACG
>DATHAG010000117.1:0-2791 GCA_035296825.1 Gaiellaceae bacterium
GAGACGTGCGCGATGCTCGGCGAGATCGGCTTCGAGCTCGGCGACGAGTGCCGAGAGACTCCCAATCTTGCCTTCGAGCGAGCCGATCTCCGAGCTTGCTGTCTCGATCTCACTCGAGAGCACGCCCTCTTTCTCCTTGGCGCCGGAGATCTCCGCGTGCAAGGCAGCGATCTGGGCGTCGACCTGGTCCTTCCGATCTGACAGTGAGCCGAGGGCGCCGGCCGGTATCGCCGCAACGGCGAGCGCGAAGCAGGCGATGACGAGCGTGATGGGTCGGCGGGGGCGAGACACCGGTGTAATTTTCGCCGGGCGAGAGGACGTCCCTGCGGGCCCGGCACGCTGTTTCGGGGAGATTAGAGCAGGTTTCTATCAGGAGACGCGGCTGACTGCCACCCATGCTCCCCCGCCGGGCGATCAGGTGCGCCGTTGCGTAACCCCGGGCCCTGGGGGCTGTGCAGGGGGAGCGGGCTCGTCCGGCCCGGGCGTCGGCTCGCCCGGAGCGGGCTGTGGCGGCTCCGGGATGTCGCCCTCGTCCGGGGGCGGCCAGGGCTCCGGTACGCGCGCCGGCTCGGGCGGTGCCTCGAGCTTGACCGTCTCCAGGATCGGCGCCTGGACACGCTGGACCAATGCCTCGGTTTCTCGAATTAGGGTTTCGATCTCGGCCTCCTTGTCTCGGATCCGGTCGACGACGGAGTCGACGGCCGTCCGTGCCGCCTTTATGCCCTTGTCGTCCTCGGAGTACACAGCCTCCCCGAGCTGACGAAAGATCCGATCCTTTTCGATGTGCAACTCCGCGAGCTCACGGCGGGCCCTGAAGACCCCCACCTGGCCGCGCGACCTGAGGGCGACTGATTCCCGGGTCGCTGTGACACGGCCTCGCGCGTCCGCGAGCACCCGAGCCGCAGCGCTGCGGTCGACGACGACGTCGAAAAGAAAAAGAACGGCTGCCCCGAGCAGCGCTACGACTCCCCAGGCCCAGACGGCGCCGACGAGCAGGATCATCCCGCCGATCCCGACCAGCGCCGCGATCGCGAGCCGCGGCGATGGAGGTGGCAGGCGCAGCCGCGAAGAGATGTCCTCGCTGAGGCGACGACCGCATTCCGGGCAGTAGCGGTTCTCGGCTGCGAGGGCGGTTCCGCAGTGATCGCAATCAGGCACGCGCCGTCACTTCGCCGGCGTCGCTACGCTCGCTTGGCGCGCGGTCCTGAGCATCGAGGGTTCGGAGCGCCCGCGCGACCTGCGCCCGAAGCGACCCCACCGACTCGCGGTAGTCCGAATCCGAGATCTTTCCGGTCCGGTGGTCGAACTCGAGCTCCTTGAGCGCAGCGAGCGCTCGATCTCGCTCTTCTTCGACTCGGATCCGCTCCCGCTCGCCCGTACCGGGGACTCGGATCCGGTCGTCGACGGCCTCCGGCTCTCGCAAGAAAGGGCGAGCAACGAAAAGAACGGAACCGAGGGCAAGCAGGGCAGCCAGAGTGAGCGCCAGGGCCTCCATCAGATGGTTGAATCAACCATTACGCCGGCACCGGAGCTTCCGCCTCGGCGAAGCGGCCGGCGAGACGGCGCTGCTCGCGCGCGTCCGGCCACATGGCAATGAGCGATCCGAGCAGGAAGACGAGCCCGGCGAGCCAGATCAGGTTCACGAGCGGATTCACGAGCACCTTCAGGTAGACCGACCCGTCAGCGTTGAACTGGTCGGCGATCACGAAGAGGTCCTCGGCTCGGAGCAGATCGGAGCGAATAGCGACCTCGTTCGAGGTCTGCTGCTCCGCGAAATAGCGGTTCTTGCCCGCCGCCAGAGTCCCGACGCTCTTCCCGTTCCTGGAAACAGCCAGCCGAGCGCGGATCTCCTGCGCGTTTGCAGCGCGCGTCTGCGACGTTCCGAGGAGCTCGAGGCGGTAGTCGCCCGCCTGCATCGAGTCACCCGGCCCGAGCCTTGCCTCGCGCGTCGTCCCGAAGCCACCGATCCCGATGGCGCCGAGAAGCAGGAGCACGATCGCCGCGTGCACGACGTACCCGCCGTAACGGCGGCGGTTTCGTCCCACGAGCTGGGAGAAGGCAGACGGCCAGCTCGAAGCGCCAAGACCCTTTCGTGCGCGCGTGCCTCGCGCGAACTCCTGCACGATCGTCGTGAGAGCGAAAGCGGCGAACGTGTAGCCAACGAGGCCGGCCAGACTCGATCCCGCTCCGGCCACGACAAGGAGGATTCCCACGACGAGCGCGATGCCCACCGGCCACGCGAGCTGCGAGGCGAGCGAGCGAAGCGAAGCCCGCCGCCACGCGACCAGCGGCCCGATACCCATCAGCAGGATGACCGGGAGCCCGAATGCGACCGCGAAAAAGTTGTAGTAGGGCGCTCCAACGGTGACCGCAACCCCCCGCACGGCTTCCGAGACCAGCGGATAGACGACCCCCCAGAGAACCGTGAGGGCGAGCGCAACGAGGAACAGGTTGTTGTAGAGGAAGGCCGCCTCGCGCGACACGAGCGACTCGAGCTTCGTCCGGGAGCGCAGGAGCGGTAGGCGCCAGATGATCAGCGCCGCCGAGCCGGCTGCGACGAGCGCGAGGAAGCCGATGAACCACGGGCCAATCGACGACTCGGTGAAGCTGTGAATCGAGTTCAGGACGCCGCTCCGGGTCAGGAAGGTGCCGAAGATCGAGAGGCCAAAGGCGAGCGCGATGAGCACCGAGTTCCAGACGCGGAGCATGTTCTTCTTCTCCTGGATCATCACCGAGTGGAGGAATGCAGTGGCCACGAGCCATGGCATCAGGGCAGCGTTCTCGACCGGGT
>DATHAG010000118.1:0-3259 GCA_035296825.1 Gaiellaceae bacterium
GCTGTTCGCTTCGTGCGGGCGTTCTTCGAGCAGGGAAAGCCGGTTGGCGCGATCTGTCACGCGCCCTGGACTCTCATCGAAGCCGGAATCGTAAAGGGCCGGACACTCACGTCCTGGCCTTCGCTCCGGACTGACATCCGAAATGCCGGCGGCGAGTGGGTCGACGAGGAGGTGCACGTCGACCGCGGTCTCGTCACCAGCCGAAGGCCGGACGACCTGCCTGCGTTCTCGGCGAAGCTCGTGGAGGAGTTCGCCGAGGGCGATCATCAGGAGCAAGCTGAAGCGACCCGCCAGGCCGTGCGAGCCTAACTTCGCCACTACGAAGCTCTAAGAGAGCAGATCGCGGAGCCCGAGCGCAAGATCCGTCCGCCCCTCCACCTTGATCTTGCCCGTCATGTAGGCGAGCGCCGGACTCTGCTTTCCGCTCACAATCCGAAGCAGTACGTCTTCGCTGGTCTCGACGACGCAGTCCGCTTCGGCGTCGCTCTCGGTCACGCTCGCCTTGCCGTCTGCCAGCTCCAGCCGCCAGCTCCCGTCCCCGCGTAGGTCGAACCGGTACGAGACTTGCTTTCCTGCAACACGGGCAGGGTCGATTCTCTGCTCGAGCCCTTCGAAGAATTCGCGGGCGGACCGGGGCGCGCTCACAGGCTCGCGGCCACCGGCTCGAGGGGGCGCACGGCGGATGGAGGCAGCGCCAGCGCCAAGACGAATGCGAGCACGGGGCCGGCGACGGTCGCGAGCAAAGCTGTCTCGAGGTCGACGGCGTCAGCGATGCCGCCGAGGACGACTGCGGCCACCCCTCCCAGGCCGATGGCGAAGCCGATCGAGAGGCCTGACGCCATTCCAACTCGGCTCGGCATGTACTCCTGGCTCATGACGAGGCTGACCCCGAAGGTGCCGATCACGGCTGCCCCCGAGAGGATCAGCGCCGCCTCTCCGACGATCCCGCCCACCACGATGTACACGAGGATGAGAGGCGCCGAGACGACGAAGCTCCAGCGGAGCACGGGCCGGCGGCCGAAGTGGTCGGCCAGCCGTCCGCCGAAGATCGTCCCGATGGCGCCGGCAAACAGGAAGAGCGACAAAAGGCGCGTCCCGTGCGCGGCTCCGTTTCCTCGCTCGACCTCCCAGAGCGGCACGAAGGTGAAGAGGCCCATGTGGGCGACGCTCCGGAGCGCGATCACCGCCAGGAGAAGCGTAAGCCCGCGCGGATTGTCGCCGGCGCCGGTCGTCTCGTCCCTCGGTACCCGGGCCGGAACGAAGCGTCCGAGATGGGCCCGGGCAGCGACGAGGAGAAACGCCACCGCGAGCCCCGGGAGTGCGAGCAGAAGACCGCCGTTCAATCCGAGCGCGAGCACGATCGACGATGCGAGGAACGGCCCCAGCGCGAAGCCGAGATTCCCTCCAACCGAGAAGAACGCCATACCGCTCGCACGCCGGTCCCCGCTCACGTAGTTCGCGAACTTCGATGCCTCCGGGTGGTAGGCGGCCACGCCCAGCCCGGCGACCAGGACGGCGACGAGGACGAGTGGATAGGACGGCGCTACCGCTGCGAGGGCCATTCCGATCCCGGCTACGGCGACGCCGACCGGGAGGAGCCAGTAGCCGCCCCTCGCGTCGGAGATGAGCCCGAAGAGCGGTTGGACGATCGAAGAGCTGATCGTCGCCGCGAGGACGAGGGCGGCCGCCATTGCGTAGGAGAGGTCGAACCGCTCGACGAGGAAAGGCAGAAGGGCAGCGAGCGATCCCTGTGCGAGGTCAGTTGCCAGATGGCCCGTCGAAAGGGCCGCCATCCCCTTTCTGTCGACGTCCGATCTCACGCGGCGAGGATAGCCGCGCCAAACCTGGCTAACGAGCGGGGGCGTGGAGGGCGATCAGGGCGTGCGCGAGCTGCCACTGGACGCCGACGATCTTCTGTCGGTTCTCCTCCAAAGCGGCGGCCGAACCACCGCCGCGGAGGTGCTCACGCTCATGCAGAAGCCCCCCAAGAACATCTTGGAGGGCCTCTACTGGGAGAGGGTGCCCACCAGGGGAAGGGGTGGGCGGAGAGGGTAGTGCAGCGCTCATAGCGCATGCTCCGTATCGGCACGGCTGCGGACAGCCTTTAGCCCCATTTTGAGGAAGGTACCGTGAGGTTCGGATAGCATCCGCCGGCCATGCTCGTGGAGACAGCGGAAGCGCCGCCGGAGGGGGTGCAGGCGGACGTTCTCGTCCTCCCCCTTTCAGACCCGGCCCGCCTCTCTGAACCGGTGCGCGCTCTGGACCAGCGGCTGGAGGGGCGTCTGGCGAAGCTCCTCGCCCACGGCGAGTGGAGCGGCAGACGCGGGCGGGTGTCGCTGACGCACTCCGACGGCGCGCTCGGGGCTCCCCGCCTCCTCGCCACCGGCCTCGGCGAGGATGCCGGCGCGGACGCCGTCACGACTGCTGCCGCGTGTGCGGCGCGCGCAGCGACCGAGCTTGGCGCGACGACCGTTGCCTGGCTCCTCGAAGAGGCGAGCGATGCCCGTGCGGTCGTCGACGGCATGGCCCTCGGCCCCTACGACACTGGGCGCTGGAAGACGGATGACCGGCCGGGAGAGATCGAGCGACTCGTCCTCTGCGGGCCCGGAGCTTCCGCCGCCGCCGAGGGTGCCCAGCGGGCCGGCCTCCTGGCCGGATGGACCAACCGTTGCCGGGACCTGGTGAACGCACCGCCGAACGAGGTGACGCCGACTGCGCTGGCAGTCTTCGCCGAGGAGCTCGCGGCCCGATTTCCGCACCTGAGCGTGGAGGTGCTCGGGCCCGAGGAGATCGAAGCAGCGGGGATGAACGCCTTCATGGCCGTTGCACGCGGGAGCGACGAGCCGGCGCGGCTCGTCACCCTTCGCTACGAGCCTCCCCGGCCGACGGACAAGGGCCTTGTGCTCGGGCTCGTGGGCAAGGGCCTCACGTTCGACTCGGGCGGGTTCGACCTGAAGCCGCCGGGAAAGATGGACGATCTCAAGTCAGACATGGGTGGGGCGGGGGCGGTGCTTGCCGGGCTCGGGGCGATTGCCGAGCTCGGGCTGCCTCTACGCGTGCTCGGAGTCGTCGCCTCCTGCGAAAACATGATCAGCGGTCGGGCCTACCGCCCCGGGGACATCCTCACGGCCTCCAATGGGAAGACGATCGAGGTGACGAACACGGATGCGGAGGGCCGTCTCGTCCTCGCGGACGCGCTCTGGCACGCGAGGAGCTCCGGCGCCACCCATTTGCTCGACCTTGCGACGCTGACCGGGGG
>DATHAG010000119.1:0-3839 GCA_035296825.1 Gaiellaceae bacterium
GCAGGGCGCCAAGGAAGTGCTCGACGAAGGACGTGAGGAGCTCGAGGAGCACTCGGCCGAACGGAGGCGGGCGCTCCAGGAGTTGGCGCAGCAGGTCCGTGACCGCGAGCGCGAGCTTCGCGAGCTCGTAGACCGGGAAGTCGCAGAGGCGCAGACGAGGCTCAAGAACGACTACGCCGACGCCACCCGGCGTCAGCTCGAAAACCTCGAGCGTTCGCTCGAGCGGTCGGCGAGCAGGCTCGCCGAGGACGCCGAGAGGCGCTTCGACGTCCAGATCAAGCAGTCCAGGGAGAAGTCGGCCGAACGTCTCTCGCACGAGCTCGACCGCGCCATCGAGGAGTTCACGCGCCAGGCGGAGAAGGAGATCGCCGATCGAATCGCGCTCGCAGCGCAGTCGACCGCGGAGCGGCTCCAGAAGCGCACCGAGGACACGGCGCGGGCCGCGGAGTCGCAATACGAGGTGGCCGCCGAACGCCTTCGCCTCATCTCGGACCGCCTCGACGAGGCCCTGGCGGATGCGGAGCGGCGCATTCACGAGTTCGAGACGAAGATCGAGTTCGAGGTGAGCACGAAGCTCGAAGAGCTCGCGCGGGCAATCCGGGCAACACAGAACTAGGCCAGGAGGGCTCCCTCCTATCAATGGGGCAGCAGGGATCGTGGGCGCGAGGCCGAAACAGCGCCACGTGGACGAGCAGCTGACGATGATCGAGCCGGGAATCGACGAGCGCGCCAAAGTCGAGAGCTGGCGCCTGCATGTCCTGATCGAGGCGGGCTATCCGCTGCCGTACGCGGAGCGCATCGCGCAGTCCCAGGCCGACCTCCACGAAGCCGTGTCACTCATCAGGCACGGTGGCTGCACGCCCGAGGTCGCGGCCCAGATCCTCCTCTGACATAAGAGGCCCTTTCAGCCGTCGCGCGCCGAACGGGCCGCCGTGTACGGTCAGGCCCGTGAAGCTCGAGCCGCTCGTCTATGGCGACCGCAAGGTCTACACGGTCTCCAACTTCAACCGGGGGGTCTCGCTGTGGCTCCGGCGCCTGCCCACCCTCTGGGTCGAGGGCGAAGTGACGGAGCTGCGCCGTCAGGAAGGGTGGCAGAGCGTCTTCTTCACGCTCAAGGACCCCACGGACGGCGCGTGCGTCTCAGTGACCATGCCCCGGGCCGGCTTCGACGGCCTCCGTCTAGCTCTCACGGACGGCGACCGGGTCCACGTCTACGGGCGGCCCGACTTCTACGCGGCCCGAGGCGTCTTCCAGCTCCGCGCGCTCTCGATCGAGCCCGTTGGCCTCGGCGACGTTCTGGCGCGGATCGAAAGGCTAAAACGCACGCTCGCCGCCGAGGGCTTGTTCGAGCCCGGGCGTAAGCGCCCACTACCGCACTTCCCGCGGTGGATCGGGTTGCTAACCGGCAGCGAAGCTGCAGCGAAGCGGGACTTCGTGGCCGCCGTGACGGCGCGGTTTCCGGCCGTGAACGTGCTGGTGGCGGAGACATATGTCCAGGGCCCGCAGGCGCCGGCCCGGATCGTGGCGACCCTGACTGAGCTCGCCGGCCAGCCCGGCGTCGACGTCATCGTCGTCACGCGCGGCGGAGGGAGCTTCGAGGACCTGCTTCCGTGGAGCGACGAGCGCGTCGTACGTGCACTCGCCGGCTGCCGCGTCCCGGTGGTGAGCGCGGTCGGCCACGAGCAGGACACGCCGCTCTGCGACCTCGCGGCGGATGTGCGCGCCTCCACCCCGACCGCCGCGGCGCGGCTCGTCGTGCAGGACCGGAGCGAGCTTCGCGGCCGGCTGGACGCCCTCCGGACGGCGCTCGAGCGCGACACGCGGCGCGGCCTAGCCCGCTCCCGCGAGCGTGTGGACTCCGATGCGGCCAGGCTTGCACGTGCCCCGGTTCTCTTCCTCGAGCGGAAGCGGAGCGCTCTCGACACCGTCGCCGGACGGCTGCGGGCGCTTTCGCCCGACGCGACGCTCGGACGCGGGTACGCGATCGTTCGAAGCAGCGGCAACCTGGTTCGGTCCGCGTCGACGCTGAAAAGCGGTGAGCTCGTCGATGTCCGTGTGTCCAAGGGCCGATTCTCGGCCCGGGTCGAGGAGGTCGAATCATGAGCTCGGAGCTGTCGTTCGAGGAGGCGAGGCAGGAGCTCGAGCGGATCGTCGCGCAGCTCGAGAGCGGCCAGGCGAGCCTCGAGGACTCCGTCGCACTGTGGGAACGTGGCGAGGAGCTCTACCGGGTCTGCGTCAAGAAGCTCGATGCTGCTCAAGGGAAGATCGAGGAGCTCGGCCGGCGCGCAGGCGGGGCTCGCCCGCAGAGGGAGACGTCAGACGCGATCCAGCGTCGGGACAGGACTCCGTCGGACGGCTGACGGGCGCGCGACCAGAATCTCCTCGAAGTATTCGCCGTTCCTGCGTCCAGTTCGCCGGTTTACGTGCCGGACGACACGATCCTCGAGCCGGAGGCCGGCCTCGCTGAGGATGCTCCCGTAGAGCTGGCGGCGGTCGTTCACGACGATGACGATGCGCCCTCCGGGGCGGAGGGCTTCAGCGGCCCGTTCGAGCACTGCCGCGACGCTCTCGCAGTACCCGCGCATGCCACGCCCTATCTCGGCCTCGTCCCTGCGCTCGAGCCCCAGCAGCTCGAAGGCGTACGCATGTTGCTCGTGATAGTCGATCAGCCCGGGATACGGAGGGGACGTCAGCACGAGGTCGACCTGCTCAGGAGGATCGAGCACCCGGGCATCGCCATGGAGCACCAGCGTCGATGTCTCCGCCCGGAGCTCCGCGTAGGCGTGGACGCGCTGGGCGGCGTCGCGGACATACCGGCGGAGGAACTTCGCCGCCTCGCCGACGGGCCGGCACGTCTTCCGGTGCTTGTGGCAGAAGTACTCGGCGGTGACGGGGCCCCGCGGAAAGTCGAGATCGTCGTGCCGCGTGCGCCGGGCGGAGCGCGCTGCCCGCGAGAGGACGACGCTCCAAAGCCCGGGGTACGTCGTGCCTGCCACGTGCGCACGAAAGGCGAGCAGCTCCCTGACCGTGCGAGCGGCAAACCACCGTTTCAGGTACGGAGAGGCGCTCTGCACTACTGGCACGCCCTCTGCCTGCTCAAAGTGAACGACGTCCGCGAGCAGCGCCTCCGGGTCGTATACCGCGGTCTTGGCCTCGGAGAGCATGCAATTGAATGCCGAGACGTCACAGCCCGCAGCCCGCATCCCTAGGGCGTTCGCCTCGACGAGGGTCGTCCCCGAGCCGGCAAAGGGATCCCAGACGAGGTCGCCCGGCGAGCCATAACGGCGCAGGAAGACTTCTGCGAGCTGCGGCACGAACTTCCCGAGGTACGGGTGCAGCCTGTGCACGTGCTTCGTCCGCTCGCGTTCGGGAAGATCGGCTTCCGACCAAGAGAGCTCGAGGTCGATCTCGCCGTAGAGGGCAGCCTGTGTGCGCACGGCTTCGAGTTCGCCGCCACTGGCGCGGGACCTTTGGCCGGTTATGATCCTCGGCCATGGCAACGCAGCCAGCCGATGCTCTGAAGAAGGTGCCGCTTCTTGCGGGCCTCAGCGACCGTGAGCTCCGGCGCCTCGCCGGCCAACTCCATGAGCGGAAGTTTCCCGCGGGTTCCACGGTCGTCAGCGAGGGCGCCACCGGGACCGGCTTCTTTGTGATCACGGAGGGCGAAGCCGAGGTCGAGATCGGCGGGCAGGTGCTCAACAAGCTCGGGCCGGGGGATTACTTCGGCGAGATGGCGCTGATCGACGACGAGGGCACCCGCTCCGCAACGATCAAGGCCGTGACGGCTCTGACGTGCTACGGGATGACGCCGTGGGAGTTCAAGCCGTTCGTCGAAGAGC
>DATHAG010000120.1:0-3475 GCA_035296825.1 Gaiellaceae bacterium
AGAAGCAGAATGTTTGCGACGACGGACGCGGCATCGAGCGCGACCGCCTGCTCGACTGCGTTCTCGACCAGCTCGCTCCAGAGATACTCGCTGGCGATGCCCTCACGGCCGTAGACGTTCGCGACGTCAGTCCGCAGGACGAGTGCCGGCTTTGCCCGGCCAGGAATCCGCTGGAGCAGAGGCGCCTGTCCGCGTGAGAGCTGGATCGCGTCGGGGCCCGCCTCGGCGAGCGTAGCGATCGCGTGCTCCATGTCTTCGATCCCGGCGAGGAATGACGGCTCTCCGAAGAAGCCGTGGTCGACGGCGACGTCGAGGCATCTGCCGTCGGCTGCGAACAGCCGGTTGAGCCGGGCTTGCACGAGACTAGCCTAATCCGGCCAGCACCGACGTTTCCTCGAGCCCTCGCAGACCGTCAAAGGCGCCGCTCGCCGTGGCGGCGAGGGCACCCGTTGCGTTCGCGAATCGGGCGGCGTCCTCCAGAGGCAGCTCCGCGAGCTTCGCGTGGAGGAATCCCGCTACGAACGCGTCGCCGGAGCCCGTGCCGTCCACCACCTCGACGACCGGCGCCGGAATGTGGCCTTCGAAGGTCTCACCCACCACGTAGCACCCCTCTGGCCCTAGCGTCACGGCGACCTCGCGGACGCCGAGCTCCCGAAGGTTCCGTGCCGCGCGGTCGGGCTCGCGCTCGCCCGTGATCCCACGCGCCTCGGCGATGCTCGGCGTGAAGAGATCGAGTTGCTCCAGCGACGGGAGCACGCGATTCCAGCGACCACTTGCATCGTAGGCGGTGTCGAGCGAGGTGAAGAGTCCCCGCCGTCTCGCCTCCGCGAGGACGGTGGCGGTCGGTTCCCCATCCAGGGCCTCCAGGAGAAATGTTCCGCCGAGGTGGAGCGCTCGACCCGAGAAGATGAGCTCAGGATCGAGATCGCCGGCGCTCAGGCTCGCATTCGCGCCCGGGAGGTGCAGGAACGTGCGCTCGCCGTCGGCTCCGACCAGAGCGACCGTCGCCGACGTCGGTATGACGGGGTCGCGCACGACCGCCCGACCGTCGACTCCGCGTTCTTCGAGAAGGCCGAGCAGCACGTCGGCAAGCGGATCGACACCCAACTTGCCTGCTGCCGCCGCGCGGAGCCCGAGGCGGGCCAGCGCGCTCGCGGTGTTGAGGGCGCAGCCGCCACCGTGAACCCGTATCTCGTCTACCAGCTCGAGGGTTCCACGCTCCGGAAGGCGGTCGACGGGTCGTGCGATCACGTCGGCGACGAGGATCCCGAGACAGACGACGTCTGTCACGCGGGGAGGAGGACGATGTGCACCTCGGCGGGCCCGTGGAGGCCTACGATCAGGCGCTGCTCGATGTCCGCGCTTCGGCTCGGGCCCGTCACGATGGAAAGCGAGGACGGAAGCGGGCGCTCGAGACTCGCAAAGAGCGTGGCGAGGTCGGGAAGAATCCGACTCTCTGCCAGGAGGGAGACGTGGACGTCGCCGAGGAGATGGCGTGCGCGGGGCTCGTTCGGCGAGGCTGCGAGGACCACGCTGCCCGTGTCCGCGAGCCCGTGCAGCGCGACGGAAACCCCGGCCCCCTCGATGGCCGGCGGCTCGCCGCGGTGGACGCGGAACTGTGCCTTCTCCGCATTCCGAACGAAGCGCTCCAGAAGCTCTTCCCTGCTCATCGCCGGTCGCGGAACCGGCGGCGCGCGAGTGGCGGGAGCGCTCGCTCCGCCGCCCACGCACGACCGGGCCCGACCCGAGGGGCAAGCCGCTGTCCCAGCCGGGCGAGGGTAGTCGAGAGCCGGTAGAGAGACGGCCGCGACCAGGCGAAGGACCAGAGCCGAAATGCGAGTCGCTCGCGGGCGGGCGTGATCCGCTCTTCCACGAGATCCTTGCGCAGCTCGAGGAGAAGCCCGTGCAACGGGATCTTCACCGGGCAGACGTCCGTGCACGCGCCGCAGAGAGAGGACGCATGGGGGAGATCGGGGGCGTGCTCGAGCCCCGTCAGGAGCGGGACGAGGATCGCTCCCATCGGCCCCGAGTAAACGGGCCCGTAGGCCGCGCCGCCGCTCTTCCGGTAGACGGGGCACACATTGATGCATGCACCGCAGCGGATGCAGGCGAGCATCTCCCGATACCGCGTCCCCCGTAGCCGCGCCCGCCCGTTGTCGATCACGACCACGTGGAACTCCTCGGGGCCGTCCGTCTCGCCCGGACCGGCGGGTCCGTTGACCAGGCGCGTGTAGGAGGTCAGCGGCTGCCCCGTCGCGCTCCGCGCCAGCAACTGGAGGAGAACAGCCAGCTCGTCGAGCGTGGGCACGAGGCGCTCGAGGCCGAGGAGGGCCACATGGACGCGGGGAAGCGCCGTCAGAAGCCCTGCATTGCCCTCGTTCGTGACGAGGCAGATGGAGCCGGTCTCGGAGACCGCGAAGTTCGCGCCCGTGACTCCCACGTCGGCGGTCCGGAACACGTGGGCGAGCTGGCGCCGCGCAACCTGTCCGAGCTCCTGCAGCTCCGGTGACACGGGCGCGCCCTCGACCTGCTCGAAGAGCCTGGCGACCTCGGAAGCCGTCTGGCGGATCGCCGGGACGATGATGTGCTCCGGGTGCCCACCCGCGAGCTGGACGATGTACTCGCCCAGGTCCGTCTCGACGACCTGCATGCCCGCGGCTTCTAGCGCTGTGTTCAAGCCGATTTCCTCGCTCGCCATCGACTTCGACTTCGCGACGAGGCGCGCCTCCGCGGAGCGGGCGATCGCAACGACCGTCTTCCGCGCATCGGCGGCGCTCGCACAGACATGGACGTGGCCTCCGCGCGACTCGACCTGCTCGGTGAACGCGGCCAGATGGCGCTCGAGGTCGTCAATCGTCCGCATGCGAATCTCGTAGGCGCGGCTGCGCAGCCGCTCTGGATCCTCGAGCCCGTCCCAGGTTGCGAGCCGGTGCTTCTTGAGGCGGCCGGTGACGCCGTCGAACGTCGCCTGGAGGTCGGGGTCCGCGAGACGTCCGCGAGCGATCTCCCGGAAGCTTCCCGCCGGTCTGGACAGGCTCGTCACGTGTCTATACCTCTGGCAAGCGCGGTTGCGAGGTGTACGACCGGAATCGCGTCGACCCGCATTGACCGCCCACGAAGCTGCATGAGGCAGCCAGGATCGGCCGTCACGAGCGCGTCGGCTTCCGCCGCCCCGGTGAGCTTGTCGTCCGCGAGCGCCACCGAGATCTCCGGCTGGCGGACCGAGAAGGTGCCGCCGAAGCCGCAGCAGAGATCCGGGCGCGGGAGCTCCACGAGCGTCCCGCCCGAAGCTTCGAGCAGCTTCCGGGGCGCATCGGAGACAGCGAGCTCCCGGAGCATGTGGCAGGAATCGTGGTAGGCAAGCCGTCGGCCGACGTTCTGCCGCGGGACCGAAGCGGCCTGGGCGTCGAGGAATGCAGAGAGCTCCCAGATCTCGAAGGGCGGCTGCTCGATCAAGTCGGGCAGGTGATGCGAC
>DATHAG010000121.1:0-2107 GCA_035296825.1 Gaiellaceae bacterium
TCGAGATAGAAGGGGTTGCCGCCGCTCTCCTCGTAGAGCGCGGTCGCCGCCGCACTCTCCACCGCTTCGCCGAGGAGTTCACGAGCCTCGCTGCGGGTCAGAGCGCCGAGCTCGAGGCGGGCGAGCGTTCCCTCGCGGTGGGCCCGTTCGAGTGCAGCGGAGAGCCGCTCGGGTACCTGGCGCGGGCGCACGGCGAGCGCCAGGAGCACGGGGGCGGTGGGGGGCCGGCGCAGCAGCGCGCCGACCAGTTCCACGGATCCGGAATCCGCCCAGTGGAGGTCGTCGAGCACGAGCACGAGCGGCTTCGTCTGTGCGAGCAACCCGAGTAGGTCCCGCACTGCGCGGTGGGTGCGGTAGCGCTCGTGTTGCAGTGGCGCCCTATTACCGGCGGCGTCCGCAGAGAGCGACGGCAAAACATGGGCGAGCTCCGCGCGCACGTTGCCATCCAGAAACTCCAGGCGGCGCGGCTCGAGCCCCTGGACGTACTCATCGAGTGCATCCACGAACACCCAGAAGGGCAGGTCACGCTCCAGCTCCGCTGCGCGGCCCGAGAGCACGAGCTGGCCACGCTCAACGGCGCGACGCGCGAGCTCGGCGAGCAGACGGGTCTTGCCGATGCCGGGCTCTCCCACCAGCTCGATCGCGGCCGATCGGCCCTGAGCGAGCTCGGCAAGAGCGTTATCGAGCCCACCGAGCTCCTCGGCGCGCCCGACGAGTTGCTCGGCAAGCAGGGCCATCTCTTCCTGCACCCACGATAGAGCAGGGCGGCAGGATCGAGAAATCAGGGTCGGACTCAGGGAGCCTCCCCGATGTCGCCAGGGCGGCAGAGGAGCAGGCTCGACCCATGTCCCGTTACCTGCTCCACCACCGCCACGAGCCGCACGAGTGCGGCGTCGTGTTCGCCGCCTTCAAGGGCCACGACAGCCCGCTTCGCGGTCAGCCAACGCAGGCCACGTGCGCATCCAATGGGCACGCGGTCCACGCGATCTGGTGGACCGTCGACGCCGCAACCGTAGAGGACGCGCTCCGGCTTCTGCCCTTCTACGTCGCCGAGCGCACCACCGCAACCGCCATCAGCGACGTCGAGATCCCGTGACCGACCCGGCCCGCCGCCAACCAGAAGGAGGAGTCATGAACGCCGCGCCCACACACGCCACCTGGAAAGAACTCGCGGGCCGCGAGAACGAAGGCCTCGAGATCTACCTGCTCTGGAACAAGTCGGCCGACCGGCTGAAGGTCGCGGTCGCCGACGCAAGGCTCGACGAGAAGTTCGAGTTCGACGTCGCCAGCACCGACGCGCTCACAGCCTTCTACCACCCGTTTGCGTACGCGGACGAGCGAGGCCTTGGCTTCGGCTGTGCGATGCGCGACTCCCTCGATCTGCAACCACAGACCTGAAAGGAGCACCTGATGTCATCCACGCAACGTTCGAACAACGTCGCGGCCCGCATGGGCCGCTGGAGCGCCCAGCATCGGAAGAAGGCGATCTTCGGGTGGCTCGCGTTCGCGATCGCTTTGTTCGCGATCAGCATCACCTCCCCGATGAAGACGATCATCGCCGACACGTCCGGGCCGGGCGAATCGGGGCGGGCCGACACGATCCTCTACAACGACTTCAAGCAGCCTGCCGGAGAAGAGGTCTTGATCCAGAGTCGTTCGCTGACGACGACCGATCCGGCCTTCAAGACCGCCGTGGAAGCAGTGATCGCCGGCGTCTCGAGGCTCGACGCGGTCGTGAAGGTCAAGTCACCGTACGCCCCCGGAAACAGCGGCTTCGTCTCCGCCGACAAGCACTCGGCGCTCGTGCGCATCGAGATCCGCGGACCCTCGGAGGACGCGGTGGACAAGATCGACCCCATCGTCGCTCGTGTCGCCGAGGTGCAGAAGGCCAACCCGGAGCTGTACGTCGGCTCGTTCGGCGAGAGTACCGGCAAGGCGCTCACCGCCTCTTTCGGGGACGATCTCAAGCGGGCCGGACTCTTCTCGGTGCCGCTGACGCTGATCATCCTGCTGATTGCCTTCGGCGCTCTCGTCGCAGCCGGCATCCCACTCCTGCTCGGCCTGACGTCGGTGCTCGCGACGCTCGGCCTGGTCGCAGTCATCAGCA
>DATHAG010000122.1:0-2275 GCA_035296825.1 Gaiellaceae bacterium
GTCGTTCCCCAGTCCCGGCAGCGGAACGCGAGCAGCCGGCATTTCGCGCGCTTCGAGAGTGGCGGCGTGAGCGGGCGCTCGCCGATGGGGTCCCCGCCTACGTCGTCCTACACGACGCGACCCTCGCAGAGATCGTGCGGCGGACACCGCGAACGGAGGATGAGCTCGCAGCGATCCCGGGCATCGGCCCGACGAAGCTCGACCGGTACGGCACGGACATGCTGGCTGCACTGGCCGAGGTCGCCTAGGAGGCCGAGGGGGGTTGCTCGTCGTCGTGCGGTCGCGGCAGGACGAGTTCGAAGCGGGCACCGTGGGGATGCGCGCTCTCGTACACGAGTTCGCCGCCATGCGCCTGGGCATATGACTTCGCGATCGAGAGGCCGAGGCCGCTGCCATCCCCCGAGCGCTCGTCGCCGCGGCTGAACGGGTCGAACAGGCGCGGCACGAACTCGCGCGCGACGCCGCTGCCCCGGTCTTCCACCGTCAGCCGGAAGTGACGGTCCCGCTGTCGTGCTGTGATCGTGATGGGAGCGCGTCCATAGCGAACCGCGTTGATGACCAGGTTCGCGAGGATTCGGTCGAAAGCCTTCGGATCGGCCTCCACCACGAGATCCGGCGGCACGTCGATCTCGACTTCGGCCTTTCGTTCGCCGACAACCGTCTCGACGAGCTCTTCGACCCGTGGCCGGATCGAGAAACGATTGCGCTCGATCGGGATCGCGTTCGCGTCCAGCCGGGAGAGGTCAAGGAGCTGTTCCAGCAGCCGGCCCGTGCGCTCGCTCTGCTTGTAGAGCCCATTGCGGAGACGGGCCAGCTGTTCCTCGGGCAGCGTGTCGGCCCGGTACTGGAGCGTCGCGATGATCCCGTGCATGACCGCGAAGGGCGCGCGAAGCTCGTGGGCGGCTAGGGCGATGAAGTGGCTCTTCAGATCGCTCAGGCGCCGAGCGTGCTCCTGTTGGCACGCTGCCTCGAGAAGGACGCCACCGAGTGCGCCGACTGCGGTCAGGCGCTCGAGCACCGCTTCGGAGAGCTCGAGCGTGCGAGAGCGCCGGTCGGCGACGACGAATCCTGTCAATTCGCCGGCCACGCCTACCGGCACGACGACCAGTTCGCCCGCATCGAGCTCGGACGCAGCCTCCGCAGGGAGCGCGGGGCCGGACATGCCTCCAGCGAGGGTGGCCTGGCGGGAGTTCGCTGCCCGCACCAACGCCGGCCAGTCAGAAAGGGTGAGCCAGCGCCCGGAGAGGACTTCGTCCTCATGGCTTCCCGGCACGGCCACGGGGGTCAGCTCCTCGCTGCTGGCGAGAAAGCGAAACCCGAAGGCCCGGTCGAGCGCAAATCCTTCGCGGATCGCGTCGCAGAGGCCGAGCAGGACGGCAGTCGCGTCGCCGGCCGTCCCGGCGGTCCGCTCGCCAACCAACCGCAGGACTGTACCTGCGGGCGGAGTGGTGCCCCACGTATTTGTCCAACCCCCCGAGGGCATGCTGGAGTCCTCCTTGAGACTCAAAGGGCACCTGCCCATTTGGCCGGCGCTCTAACCTCTTTTGGCTGCGCCAAGGTGGTGAAGTAGAGCGGTCAACCCAGCAAGGGGGAAAGAATCAACTCCCCGGGAGGGGGGACGGTCAGCTCGATCACAGGCAGAGTGGAGCTACCGAGGAAGAAAGAACCGTGAGGCCCCGATGCGGCGGGGGCTTTCGGTGAAAGATTCAGAAACGAGACGGGGTCTGCGGCGGCCCCGTCTTCGTATTTGTGGGGCGGGGCTGCTGCCCGGCTAGTCGCCGACGACCTGGACCATCCAGCGCCGGTCGCGCGAGCGGTCGAGCTCCATGAAGAGCACGCGCTGCCAAGTGCCGAGGCAGAGCTCTCCATCGCGAACCGGGATCGACTCGCCTGCCGGACCGAGCAGCATTGCCATGCAGTGTGAGTGGCCGTTCCCCGTCTCCATGTCCTCGGGACAGACATTCTCGGTGCGGCGGTCCCAGTCGTCGTGTGCGTAGTACTTCTCCGTCGGGACGAGTCGCCGGAGCATCCGGGCGAAGTCCTCGAGGAACCCCGTCTCGAACTCGTTCACGCGCACGCAGCAGGTCGTATGAGGCGAATAGACGCACGCGATGCCGTTCTCCACACCGCTCTCCTCGACCGCCTGGCGCACCTCGTCCGTGATGTCTTTGATCTCGAGGCCGCCCTTCGTCCTCAAGCTCCGCTCTAGCTGGAACACCTTCACGTCGAGCTATACCTCCCGTGGATCGTCGATTCCAGAAAAGCGGTTTCGTAT
>DATHAG010000123.1:0-2433 GCA_035296825.1 Gaiellaceae bacterium
TCCGGTAGTGGTCGCAGCACCTTCGGCGCCGCCACCGGCGTCGCTCGCCTCGTCCTGAGCGAGCCCACTCGCGCCCTCATCGTCGCCCTCGCCGCTCGTCCCGAGCACGAAGGCTCCGCCCGCCAGCGCGGCGACAGCGGCCAGCGCAGCGGCAACGGGGAGTGTCCGACGGATGAGACCGGGCGGCGTGGCAGCGCGAGACGGCAGCCGTTTCAGCAACGCCTCGAGGCGCTGTTGGGGAAGCTCGAGCATCGGCGCCGAGCGCAGAGCGGCTCGGCCTGCCTCGACTGCACGCAGGTCCTGCGCGCAGCGGTCGCACGTCTCCAGATGGGAGGCGACCTGCGCGCGACGCGGGTCGTCGAGCTCGCCCTCCAGGTAGGCGAGCAGCTCGAACTCCTCCGGGTGCATCCCAGCCATCACTCCTTCGACTCCTTCCCCGGCGTGGATGTTCCGAGTGCCGCCGCGAGCTCTTTGCGACCGCGGAAGATGCGCGACTTCACTGTGCCCTCGGGCACCTCGGTGACCTCGGCGATCTCGAGGTAGGAGCACCCGAGCACGTCGAAGAGGACCACCGCCGTCCGGTAGGGGTCCTCGAGGCCGTTCAGAGCAGCCTGAAGTCCGCCTGCCAGCTCGCTGTCCACGAAGGCGTCGCGAGGATCGGGGGTCTCCAGGGCCGTCTCCGAGGGCTCGGGCCGCCGCTTCGAGCGGAGGTCGTGTGCGGCGTTCACGCAGATCCGATAGAGCCAGGTCGAGAAGAGCGCACCGCCGCGGAAGTTGGGGAGGTTCAGCCAGGCGCGGAGCAGGGCGTCCTGCACGGCGTCCTCGGCGTCTGCCCGCGAGCCGGTCAGTCGAGCAGCGAGCGTATAGAGGCGATGCTGGTGGCGCTCGACGAGGCGCTCGAATGCGTCTTGGTCGCCGCGGCGGGCGCGACGTACGAGGAGTCCGTCAGGATCTTCCACGTCATGAAGATTCTCCTCTGGCATGGGTACCTCCTGGGCGGGACCGGCTCGAACGTCTACACCCGGGCCCTCGCGCGCGCGTGGGCGCGGGCGGGTCACGAGGTCGTCGTCTTCTGCCAGGAGCCACATCCCGAGCGCTACGACGTCGGCGGCGCGACTGTCGTCCGGCCTGAGCTGGACGGCCCGCTTCCTGTCTTCGTCCTCGACCGGTACGAGGGCATGGAGCCGGCGTTCCTGCACGAACTGACCTGGGAAGAGCGCCGCGACTTCGTGGAGCGGAACGCAGCCGTGATCCGGGAGCACCTTCCCGCCGACTTCCTGCTCACCAACCACGTACTCCTTGGGGCGCCGGTGGGCGTCGCGGCCGGCATGCCGTTCTCCGTGAAGGCACACGGCTCCGAGCTCGAGTTCTCGATTCGGGGCAATACCGAGCTGTCGGCGTGGGCGCGCGAGTCCCTCGACCAGGCGGAAACCGTTTTCGCGGGCTCGGAGCACATCCGCGGCGTCCTCGAGGAGGTCGTCGGGCCGGGTGAGTACCTCGAGCGCCTGCACGTCGTCCCGCCGGGTGTCGACGTCGAGGAGCTCTTGCCAGCCGCCCGCGAGACGGCATTCCGTGCGCTCGTCGAGGAGGCCCGTCGCGATCCGCAGAACCCCAAGGGTGAAGGCGAGCGGCTCCCAGATCCGGGGAACGCCGATCGGTTGCAGGCGTTCCTCGTGGGCGGCGAGCCAACCGTCGTCTACGTGGGGAAGCTGTCGGAGGAGAAGGGAGTCGCGCTCCTGCTCCGAGCTCTTGAGGGAGTGGATGCCCGCGCCGTCATCGTGGGTTTCGGGCCGGCCAGGGCCGAGCTGGAAGCCATGGCCGGTGATCGCGTGCTGTTTACCGGGCCTCTCGAGCACCGCCACCTCAAGCACCTCTGGGCGCTTGCGGATGTGAGCGTGACGCCGTCCGTCTTCCCAGAGGCCTTTGGCATGGTGGCCGCAGAGGCAGCAGCCTGCGGGTCGCCGCCGCTCGTGGCACGGCATTCCGGTCTGGCCGAGATCGCAGCCGGGATCGAAGCGGAGTACGCGCCGGAGTACCGCCACCTCACGAGCTTTCGCCCTGGCGACGCCGCCGATCTGGCGGCCAAGCTCCAGGCGATTCTCGCCCTCGCACCGGAGGAGCGGTACCGGCTCGGTGAGGCCGCCCGGCGCGCCGTTGTACGCCGCTGGAGCTGGGAGCGCGTGGCCGCTCTGCTACTTTCGCGCGGATGGGAGACGCCCAGCGCCTGAGCCCGGATGAGCAGCTTCGCTCTGCTCGTGAGGCGTTCGAAGAGGGTCGAGACTTCACAGTCGCCGTCGAGGAGGAGTTCGCCATCCTCGATTCGCGAACGCTCGGGCTTGCCAACCGCTTCGAGGAGTTCCAGGCCGCCGCGGTCGGATCCGAGCTCGAGCCACACCTCGTGGGTGAGCTGATTGCTTCGGAGGTGGAGGTCAG
>DATHAG010000124.1:0-2748 GCA_035296825.1 Gaiellaceae bacterium
GCGCAGAATGGAGCTCGTGGAGGACTGGGAGAGCGAGTGCGCGAAGGTGGGTGCCTGATGTGCGGTCTGGTGGGCATCGTGCGAGCCGATGGCGTCGAGCCGGAAGATCGCGATCGGGTTGCCACGGCGGTGGAAGCGCTCCGCCATCGGGGTCCGGACGGGAACGGGGTTCACGTTGAGACTCACTGCGTGCTCGGCCACACGCGGCTCAGCATCGTCGACGTGGCCGGGGGCTCGCAGCCGATCGCGAACGAGGACCACAGCGTGGTGACCGTGTACAACGGTGAGATCTGGAACCACCTCGAGCTCCGCAGAGAGCTCGAGCAGCACGGCCACCGGTTCAGGACGCGGTGCGACACCGAGGTCATCGTGCACGGCTACGAGGAATGGGGCGATGACCTGCCGACGCGCCTGAACGGGATGTTCGCCCTCGCGGTCTGGGATGTTCGGCGCGCAAGGCTCCTGATCGCCCGTGATCGCATTGGGAAGAAGCCCCTCTACGTGACCGAGCTAGACGGAGGGCTCGCCTTCGGGTCCGATGCTCGCTCGGTGCTCCTGGCCGCGAGTCGAAAGCCCGAGCTCGAGAAAGGACACCTAGCGGAGTACCTCTTCCAGCGCTACGTAGGAGCGCCGCGGACGTTGTTCAAGGGAGTGTCGAGGCTCCGACCCGGCCATCTCATGACGTTCGAGGGAGGGAAGAGCGAAACTCGCGCGTACTGGAGCATCGATCCCGAGCCTGCGCGGGACGTGGAGCCGGAGGAGCTCCGGGCGCTCTTGCTCGATGCGGTTTCCAAGCGCCTCATGAGTGACGTTCCGCTCGGGGTCCTTCTGAGCGGGGGCGTCGACTCTGCTGCCGTACTCGGCCTGATGCGGGAAGCGGGAGCAAACTCGGTCGCGAGCTTTACGATCGGCTTCGACGACCCGCTGTACGACGAACGCGACCTGGCAAGCATCGCGGCGACGAGGGCAGAGAGCGACCATCACGAGCTCGTGGTCGGGCCGGGAGACTTCTTCGGGGCGCTCCCGCGGCTCTCCTGGTATCGGGACGAGCCAATCGCTGAGACATCCGAGATTCCGCTGCTCCTGCTGGCCGAGCTCGCCGGGCGGCACGTGAAGGTGGTGCTCTCGGGGGACGGCGGCGACGAGATCTTTGGCGGTTACCCGAAGTACCGGGCTGAGCGAATGCTTCGTGCCGGGCGCCTTGCGCCTCTGGCGCTTCGTATTGCGGGCAACCTGCGGGCGACCAGGCCGTCGTCGCGAAGGTGGCGCCGTGCGGTCAAGACGCTCTCCATTGCCGACCCGACGCTTCGCTGGGCTTCGTGGTTCAGATCCCAGTCTCCGGCGGAGCTCCACCGACTACTCGTCCCCGAGTTGCGTGCACAGGCGGCCCCCGATCGGCTTGCCGCTCCGCTGGGAGCCCTCCTGCGCCCGTACGAGAAGCTGGATGCGGGACGGCAGATGCTTTTGGGCGACCTTCTGACCTACCTTCCGGACAACATGCTGCTACGCGGTGACAAGGTGTTAATGGGCGCATCCATCGAAGGGCGTATGCCCCTGCTCGACTATCGAGTGGTCGAGCTCGCGTCGAAAATGCCTGCGTCCAAGCGAACCGGGTTGCGTACCGGAAAAGCCTTTCTCCGCCAGGCGGTCGGCAGTCTCGTTCCGGCGGAGCTCTTGCAGGCGACGAAGCGCGGATTCCCGGTGCCTGTGGCCCGTTTCTTGCTCGCCGACGAGGACCGCACCTTTGAACATCTGATCCTGTCCGAGCGAGCGCTGTCGCGCGGGCTATTCGAACGGAGCGAACTCGTAGCCGTCCTGGAGGGACGGAACCTCGACCCCTTGGAACGCGAGCTGCGTCTCTTCACGATCGCCTCTCTCGAGCTCTGGCTTCGGACGAACGTCGACGAGGTTCGTCTGGAGGCCCCGAGGAATTTCTCGGAGCTGGTCGGAGGTGATGAGAGGGAACTGAGCGGGCTCCAGCCAGTTTCCCCGTAAACGGGTTTCGACGCGATCTGTCAGCCGGGCGACGTCAGGGCGCGAACTCGGCCAGGATTTGCGAGCGCGGATTGAGTGCGACCGCCCGGTCGAGGCTTTCCCTTGCGCTCTCAAACTGGCCGGCCTTTGTCTCGAGCCGGGCGGCGACCACCCAGAGTCGCCAGTCACTTGGCTCTCGCGCGAGCGCGCGTTGAATTGCCGTGAGCGCTGCGGGCACGTTCCCGGAGAGCTCTTCGACGAGAGCTCGCTGCAGGTGCGTGGACGCAGCCCAGGGCTGGATTCTCTCGGCCCTCTTCGCTGTTCTCAGCGCCTCCGCGGCGTCTCCGCGCGTGGCCGCGTCCTGGCTTTGCCCGACCGAGCTCTGCGCCAGGAGGGGAATCGCCTGGGCAGCCACGAGCACGAGCGCGACTGCGACGACCCCGGCGCGAGCGCCGACGCGCACCCACCTTCGTTCGGGAGCACGAATCCGTTTCGATTCCCCGTAGACGGTCGCGGGGCCGGTGAGGAGCCCCAGGCAGACCATCGCGACCACCGTGACAACCGTCGTCTCCCACATCCAGTCGATTCCGGACTCGAAGAGAAACGCAAGCAAGGCCGCGGTCAGTGCGGCGGCGGCAGCACGACCGTCACCTTCGCTTCGGAGCGTGCGGAGGATGCCGACGACGAGTCCTCCCCCGAGCGCCGCCACAATGAGCAGGAAGCCGACGATCCCGAGTTCTCCCAGGGCCTCGAGGTAGAGCGAATGGGCATCGC
>DATHAG010000125.1:0-4043 GCA_035296825.1 Gaiellaceae bacterium
GCACATCGGCGGAAATGCTTACGACCACTACGACGACGATGGCGTCCTTGTGCACCGCTACGGCCCGCATATCTTTCACACGAACTCGGAGCGGGTGGTCGAGTATTTGTCGCGCTTCACGGAATGGCGGCCCTACGAGCATCGAGTGAAGGCCCGTGTCGACGGCCGTCTCCTCCCGATTCCGATCAACCTCGACACCGTCAACACGCTCTATGGGCTCGATCTGACGCCTGACGAACTGACGCTCTTTTTCGCCGAACAGGCGGAGGCGGTCGAGCGCGCGAGAACGTCCGAGGACGTCGTCATCGGTACCGTGGGCCGCGATCTCTACGAGAAGTTCTTCCGCGGTTACACGCGCAAGCAGTGGGGACTCGACCCGTCGGAGCTCGACGCCTCGGTCACCGCGCGTGTCCCGACGCGAACGAATCGGGACGACCGCTACTTCACAGACTCCTTCCAGGCCATGCCGCTCCACGGCTTCACGCGGATGTTCGAGCGCATGGTCGTCCGGCCGGAGATCCGCACCCTGCTCAACACCGACTACCGGGAGATCGAGAACGAGATCCGGTTCAGGAAGATGATCTACACCGGGCCCATCGACGAATTCTTCGGGTACTGCTACGGGAAGCTCCCGTACCGCTCGCTCCACTTCGAGTTCGAGACGTACGACCGGCCCACCTGCCAAGAGGCGCCCGTCGTGAACGAGCCCTCCGAAGACGTCCCCTACACCCGCACCACGGAGTTCAAGTACCTGACCGGCCAGAAGCACCCGAAGACGACGGTGGTGCGGGAGTATCCGAGGGCCGAGGGCGACCCGTACTATCCCGTCCCAAGACCCGAAAACTCAGAGCTCTATAAGCAGTACAAGGCGCTCGCCGACGAGACCCCCGAGGTCGAGTTCGTCGGCCGCCTGGCGACGTACAAGTACTACAACATGGATCAGGTTGTCGCCCAGGCGCTCGCCGTATTCGAACGGATGATCGAGCGCCGCCGAGACCCCGTCCTTCGCCAGCAGCAGCACGCACCGGCTCTCTCGCGGGCGCGTTGACGAGATGACACTGCCGACCGCCGAGCTCGGGACCACGGGCTTCGAGATCACCCGCGTCGGCCTCGGTGCGTGGGCCATCGGCGGCGGAGGCTGGCAGGGGGGCTGGGGCTCTCAGGACGACGCCGAGTCCATCGCGGCGATTCATCATGCGGTCGAGCGCGGTGTCAACTGGATCGACACCGCCCCCGCCTACGGCCTCGGACATGCGGAGGAAGTAGTCGGTCGCGCCGTCGCCGCTCTCCCGGAGGACGAGCGTCCCTACGTCTTCACGAAATGCGGGCTCGTCTGGGAATCCGGAGAGACCACCGTCTCGAACGTGCTCGCGCCGAAATCCGTGAGGCGCGAATGCGAAGACTCGCTCTGCCGTCTCGGCCTCGAGCGGATCGACCTCCTGCAGATCCACTGGCCGAGCGAGGACGGCACGCCGCCTGAGGAGTCGTGGGGGGCGATGGCCCAGCTCGTCGAGGAGGGCAAAGTGTGCGCGATCGGCGTCTCGAACTACGACCTGGGGCTGCTCGAGCGTTGCGAGGCCGTCCGCCACGTCGACACCTTCCAGCCGGAGGTCAACCTCATCCGCCGCGGGGTGGCGGGCGACGAGATCCGCTGGGCCGACGAGCACGGAACCGGTGTCCTCGTCTACAGCCCGATGCGCTCGGGACTCCTTTCGGGCGCCTTTTCGGGGGAGCGCGTTAGGAGCCTCGCCGAGGACGATTGGCGGCGGGACGACTCGGATTTTCGTGAGCCCGCGCTCGGCCGGAACCTTGGCCTCGTCGAACGGCTCCGTGACGTCGCGAACGACCTCGGCTGCTCGCTTCCCGAGCTTGCGATCGCCTGGACGCTCGCGTGGCCCGGGGTCACCGGGGCGATCGTGGGCGCCCGGCGTCCCGCGCAGGTGGACGGATGGATCGGCGCAGCCCGCCTCGAGCTAGGAGACGATTCTCTCGCTCGGATAGCGGACGCCGTCGAGGAAACCGGGGCCGGAAGCGGGCCCGTGCACCCTCTCGTGGAGGCCTACCGCTGACCTCGTCGATCCCGTTCATAGGAGCGTTCGAGTCGACCTACCAGCCGTCGTTCGACACCGACGTCGCCGAGACGACCGGTCACATGCTCCGCTGGCGGGAGGACATCGACCTTCTCCGCTCGTGCGGCGTCTCGGAGCTCCGCTACCCGGTTCGCTGGCACCGGATCGAGACGGAGCGGGGCGCCTTCGACTGGAGCCAGACCGACGAGGTCCTCGGCTACATCGAAGAAGCCGGGATGGCGGTAATCGTCGACCTCGTCCACCACACGAGCTACCCGCGTTGGATCGAGAGCTTCGCCGACCCCGCCTTCGGGCCGGCGCTCCTGCGCTACGTCGAGGAGTTCGCGAAGAGGTATCCAGGCGTCGGCGGCTATACCATCTTCAACGAGCCCCTCACCACCTTGATTCTCTGCGGCGAGGCTGGCATCTGGCCACCTCGGCTGCGCGGGTTGGATGGATTCCTCACACTCGTCCGCAACGTCCTCCCCGCACTGACCGAGGCGAGCCGCCTGCTCAGGGAAGCACTCCCTGCGGCGAGCCACGTCTACGCGGACGTCTGCGAGCATCACACCTCCTCCACGGCGGAGGGGGCCACCTTCGCGGAGTGGGCGAACGACCGCCGCTTCTTCCTCACCGACCTCTTCCTCGGCCATGAGCTCGACCGCGAGCGGCCCTTCGTCCGCGACGTCATCCACGTCGGCGGCGAGGACGTCCTCCGGATCGCCCCGGGGCGCATCGACGTTCTCGGGCTCGATTACTACGCCCACAACCAATGGTGCTGGGGGGCGCCGGGGGAGGGAAGCACGTGCGCGCCGAACCCCGTGCCGCTGGCACACGTGATCGAGGACTACTGGGCGCGGTACCGGCTGCCCTGCGTCCTCGGGGAGACGAACATCCGTGGCTTTCCCTCCGACCGCGCGACGTGGCTCAGGTACACGCTCGAACAATGCGAGGTGGCCCGGGCCGCCGGCGTCCCGCTGGAGGGGTACTGCTGGTTTCCCTTTGTTGACTCCTGCGACTGGGACACGATCCTCTGCCGCTCTGATGAGAGCATCGACCCGGTGGGCGTCTACTGGCTCGACGATGAGCTCATGCGCCGGCCGTCTTCAATGTCGGAGGCGTTCCGCCTCGCCGCGAGGGGCGCCCGTGCGTCCGAGCTTCCCGCTTACGAGCTCCAGCCGCCGCTCTCGGTCTGGCTCGCAGGCTGGCTGCCGCAGATGTCGCACTGGATTTTCCAGCCCGCGCCTGCTCAGGAGCTCGCCGCAGCCCGGCACGAGGCCGACTACGAGATCGAGCTGAAGGTGGTGGAGCGCGGTGTCTGACCTCGTCGTCCTCTCGCATCTGCGCTGGACGTTCGTCTGGCAGCGCCCGCAACACATCGTCTCGCGACTCGCCAGGGAGCGAAAGACCTGGTTCGTGGAGGAGCCGCTCGTTGCAGACATCGACGAGCCCATGATCAGAACCGAGGAGAATGGGCCCGTGACGCGCGTGTGGCTCGAGGTCCCCGGGCCCGAACGGCACATTGGGTTCGGAGACCCTGACGCCGAGCTGTACGAGAAAGAGCTTCTCGCAATTCTCGGTCACGGCGATGACCGGGCGGTCTGGCTCTACACGCCGATGGCGTACAACCTCGCCCAGAGCATTCCGCACGAGATCCTCGTCTACGACGTGATGGACGATCTTGCCTCCTTCAAGGGCGCGCCTCCCGGCCTTCGCTTCGCGCAGCAGCAAGCATTGCACGTCGCGGACGTCGTCTTCACCGGCGGCCGCTCCCTCTATGGGTCCGTCGCTCCCTACCGTCCCGACGCGCACATGCTCGGGAGCGGCGTCGAGCGGGAGCACTACGCAGTCGAGCGACCGGAGCGCCGACCAGGAGCCCGGCCAGTCGCCGGTTACGTCGGAGTGATCGACGAGCGAATCGATCTCGAGCTCGTGGGCGACCTGGCTGCCGCTCTTTCGGAGTGGGAGATCCAG
>DATHAG010000126.1:0-8280 GCA_035296825.1 Gaiellaceae bacterium
CAGGAGCTGCTCGCGCATGTCGAGCGCGGCCTGCGGGAGAGCCCGATCGGCCAGGTGCTCGTGGAGGAGTCGGTCCGCGGCTGGGACGAGTTCGAGCTCGAAGTCATCCGCGACCGCGCGGACAACGTGGTCGTCGTCTGCTCGATCGAAAACCTCGATCCGATGGGCGTTCACACGGGAGACTCAGTCACGGTCGCGCCTCAGATGACCCTTCCGGACGAGGCCTACCAGGAGCTCAGAGATGCGGCCGCTTGCGTCATCCGGGCTGTCGGGGTGGAGACGGGCGGCTCGAATATCCAGTTTGCCCGCTCGCGCGAGAGCGGCGAGATTCGCGTCATCGAAATGAACCCGCGTGTCTCGAGGAGCTCTGCGCTCGCCTCGAAGGCGACCGGCTACCCGATCGCGAAGGTGGCGGCGAAGCTCGCCGTCGGCTACACGCTCGACGAGATCCCAAACGACCTGACCGGGACGACTCCTGCGAGCTTCGAGCCGACGCTCGATTACGTCGTCGTGAAGTTCCCGCGCTTCGCCTTCGAGAAGTTTGCCGGCGCCGACCCCGCGCTCGGGACACAGATGAAGTCAGTCGGCGAGGCGATGGGCATCGGCCGCACATTCTCCGAGGCGTTCCTGAAAGCGATGCGCTCCCGTGAGCTCGAGCAGGACGCGCCGACGCCCTGGGCGTCTCTGGACGATCTTCCGGATGGCGTTCATCCCTGGTTCCGGGCCGAGCTCGATCGTGCGCACGCCGTGCTCGCCGGGATCGCATCGGTGGATGACCTGGTCGCCGAGGACTGGATCCGGATCAAACGAGAAGGATGGTCGGACGCCTCGGTTGCGGAGCACTGTGGGACGAGCCCAGAGGTCGCGCAAGCCCACCGCCGGGCAGTAGGCGTTCGCCCGGCCTACCGCCGAGTGGACTCGGTCGCCGGCGAGGTCGAGGCCCGGTCGAACTACCTCTACTCGACCTGGGGCGAGTCAGCGGATGTCGCTCCGGCCGGCGCCGGGCGGGTCATCGTCATCATCGGCTCAGGGCCGAACCGGATCGGCCAGGGGATCGAGTTCGACTACTGCTGCGTCCACGCTGCCCAGACCTTCCGCGCGCTCGGCTTTGAGACGGTGATGGTGAACTGCAACCCGGAGACCGTCTCGACCGACTACGAGACGTCCGACCGTCTGTATTTCGAGCCCCTCGAAGTCGAGGAGGTTCTCGAGGTGTGCGCACGTGAGCGGCCGGCCGGCGTCGTAATTCAGTTCGGCGGCCAGACGCCGCTCAAGCTCGCGCGGGCAATCGAGCTCGCCGGCTTCTCGATCCTGGGCACTCCCTACGATGCGATCGACCTCGCAGAGGATCGAGACCGCTTCGCCAGACTGTGCGATCGCCTCGGGGTCGCGGTGCCTCCGTGGGGGATGGCCACGGGCGCCGACGAGGCGCTCGCCGTCGCGGAGCGGGTGGGCTATCCGGTGCTCGTTCGCCCGTCCTACGTGCTCGGAGGCCGCAACATGCGTGTCTGCTATGGCGCCGAGGAGCTGGTCGAAGCCGCGGCACGGGGAGGCCGCCTCCTCGTGGATGCGTTCCTCGAAAACGCGATCGAGCTCGACGTCGATGCCCTTTGCGATGGCGACGCGACCTATGTCGCCGCTGTCATGCAGCACGTTGAGGAGGCTGGGATCCACTCGGGCGACTCGTCGTGCGTCCTGCCCGCGATCTCCCTCGACGAGGCCGCGCTGGAAAAGGTCAGAGAGCTCGTACGCCGTCTCGGCCAAGGGCTGGGGGTGGTAGGGCACCTGAACGTGCAGATGGCGCTCATGGACGAGAATCTCTTCGTCCTCGAGGCCAACCCGAGGGCCTCGAGGACGGTGCCGTTCGCGAGCAAGGCGCTCGGGGTCAACCTCGTCGAGTCCGCCTGTCGGCTGGTCGCGGGCGAGCGGCTTTCGAGCCTCGGGCTCCCGGCCGAGGGCGCCACCGCTCAGACGAGCGTTAAGGCTGCCGTCTTCCCCTTCGCCCGCTTCCCCGGGGCCGATCCGGTGCTCGGTCCGGAGATGCGCTCGACCGGGGAGGTCATGGCGAGCGCCGCCGACTTTCCGACCGCGTTCGCGAAGGCGGAGCGCGCCGCCGGCCGTCCGCTTCCCTCGGAAGGCACGGTCTTCCTCTCGGTTCGCGACCCGGACAAGCAGGCCGTCTGCGAGCTGGGCCGCCGGCTGGTGCGGCTCGGGTTTTCGCTGTGTGCAACGGCGGGAACGGCGCATGCGCTCGCAGCCGCGGGCGTGCCCGTGACCAGCGTTCGGAAGGTCGGAGAGGAGGGTGGAGGCTCCACCGTGGTCGACCTGATCCGGAGGGGGCGCTGCGATCTCGTCCTGAACACGCCGGCGGGTAGCGGAGCCCGCTCGGACGGTTACCTGATCCGCGAGGCGGCGCTTGTCGCCAGGGTGCCCTGCATGACCACCCTCGCGGGTGCAGCCGCCGCTGTCGACGCGATCGGAGAGGGGCGCCACGAGCATGCGCTCTCGCTCCAGGAGCGGGTTGAGAAGAGAACGGCTTAGCGTCACCGGCGCCGGACCGGTGGGGCCGTACCGGCTGATCCGGGTCCGTCGCGGCGACCTCGATCCGGGTGAGCCGGGGCAGTTTTTCATGCTGACCCCCCGGGGTCACGCCCTGCCCAGGCCGATGAGTCTCTGTCTCGCTCCGCCCGGTGAGCTTGCCTTCCTGATCGACCCCGTCGGCACCGGCACCCGGGCGCTCGCTGCACTCGAGGCAGGAGACGAGGTCGACGTGCTCGGCCCCCTCGGAAACGGATATCGACTCGACGTCGACCGCCCCCTCCTGGTCGGCGGCGGCATCGGCATTGCGCCGCTCCCGTACCTTGCCGAGCGGCTCGGCGGAGCGCCGGTCGTGCTCGGTTTCAGGAGCGAGCGCCACGCGAAGGCCGCCGCCCTGCTCCCGGGCGCGAAGGTGGTCGTCGACCCTGTTCTCGTCACGGAGGCGCTCGAGCCGTCCCGGGACCTCCTCGCGTGCGGGCCCGAGCCGATGCTACGGGCGCTCGCTCGCATCGGACCCGAGGCGCAGCTCGCCTGGGAAGCGCCGATGGCCTGCGGGTTTGGCGCCTGCTACGGCTGCGTCGTCGAGCTGGGAGGGCGGCTCCGCCGACTGTGCATGGATGGACCGGTGCTGGCGGGCCACGACGTCCTCGCGGCTCCGGCAACAACCGAAGAGGCTGCTGCAGCGTGATCGTGAACGGCTCCGGCTGCCTCGACGCGCTGGCCGCACCCGACGTTGCGCGCGGGCTCGACGTCTTCGTCACGAAGACGGTCACGCCGCTTCCCCGGGAGGGAAACGCCCCGGTGCGAATCGCGGAGAGCGAGGTCGGGATGCTGAACTCCATCGGCCTTCCGAACCCCGGCATCGACCGCTTCCTGGTCGAGTCGCTGCCAGAGCTGGCGCGCCTCGGCATCCCGATCTGGGTCTCGGTCGGAGGCTTTTCCGCGCCTGACTACGTAGCGCTCTGCGAGCGTCTCGACACGCGTGCGGAGGTGACGGCGATTGAGCTGAACCTCTCGTGTCCGAACGTCCAGGCGCCGGACGGGGGTATCACTGAGCTCGTGGCCGGCGCTCGTTCTGCGACCGCCAAGCCGCTCTACGCAAAGCTCTCACCGGCTCTGCCCGACATCGGGGCCGTCGCGCTGGCGGCGGAGCGGGCGGGAGCGGACGGGCTCACGCTGGTCAACACGATTCGAGGACTTTCTCTCGAAGAGAGGACGCTTGCCCCGACGCTTGCGACCTCGACCGGAGGGCTCTCGGGTCCGGCTCTTCGCCCGATCGCGCTCGCCGCGGTCCACGCCTGCTACAGGGTCTCCCGGCTTCCGATTGTCGGGGTCGGAGGCGTCGAGTCCGGGCGCCATGCACTGGAGCTGATCGCGGTTGGAGCCTCGGCTGTCGGTCTCGGCACGATTCTGTTCCGAGAGCCCGGGGCGCCCGCCCGGGTCCGTGCCGAGCTGGCCTCCGCGCTTGCGGCCCTCGGCTTCTCCGATGTCGGCGAGGCGCGCGGCATCGCGCACACGCAGGACGTTGCGCTGTTGCCGGTATAGACAAAAATACCTGCAAAACCTCTAAAATGCTTCGACTTGAACACGGGCGGGGCGGTGCTAGAATGCCGCGCCATGCAGGCTTCCAGGACGCAGGTGCAGGCTCCTCTCAGATCGCTCGACCAGCGCATGGAGGCACTGCGCAGGGCAAATGAGATCCGGGTTCGCCGCGCGCAGCTCAAGAAGGACCTGAAGGCCGGGGCCGTCAGGATCGAGAGCGTCCTCAGGAATCCACCGGAGTATGTCGAGACCGCGAAGGTGATCGACATCCTGATGGCGGTCCCGAAGTTTGGCCGCGTCAAAGCCGCCCGGTTCCTCAACCAGTGCCGGATCAGCCAGTCGAAGACCGTAGGCGGGCTCTCGGAGCGCCAGCGGGCCGAGCTGGTCGGGCTCCTGCACCGCTGACCGGCGCCCCCAAGGTCTTCGTAGTGACCGGCCCGTCGGGGGCCGGCAAGGGGACGCTCATATCGAGGCTCCTGGCACGCATTTCCGAGCTCGAGCTGGCCGTCTCGGCAACGACGAGAGAGCGGCGGCCCGAGGAAGTCGACGGGCGCGACTACTGGTTCGTCTCGGACGAAGAGTTCGACCGCCGTCTCGCGGCCGGCGAGCTGCTCGAATACGTCAGGTTCCCCTGGGGCCAGCGCTCGGGGACCTTGCGGTCGGAGATCGCCCGCATCACCGAGTCGGGCCGGATACCGGTCTTGGAGCTCGAGCTCGAAGGCGCGCTGACCGTCCGGAACGAGGTTCCGGGGAGCGTCACGATCTTCGTCGACGCTCCGCTTCCGGAGCTCGAGCGGCGTCTGCTCGAGCGCGCGACAGAGAGCGCCGGCGAGATCGACGAACGGCTGGAGATGGCCCGCGAGCAGAAGCGGCGTGCCGGCGACTTCCACTACGTCGTGGCCAACGACGACCTCGATCGCGCCGTCGCCGAGCTCGAGGATGTTGTCCGCGGTGAAATCAACAGTCCCGCTAGACTGTCGCGCACATGATCCATCCACGCATAGACGACCTCCTGAACGAGGTCGACTCCCGGTACGCGCTCGTGATCATCGCTGCGAAGCGCGCCCGGCAGATCAACAACTACCACCACCAGCTCGGTGAGGGCACCTTCGACGACTTCCCACCGCCGCTCGTCGAGTCACGCTCGAAGAACTACTTGACTATGGCCCTCGAAGAGATCGCCGAGGGCAACATCAAGTACGAGTACACGCGCTAGCGCTCGCACCGAGTCGTCGGTAGGTCGGAGGACGGCGAGAGGCTTGAGGGTACTGCTCGGAGTCACAGGGAGCATCGCCGCCTACAAGGCCTGTGAGCTCGTTCGCCTGCTCGTGCAGGACGGACACGAGGTGGTGCCGGTCTTAACGCCGGAAGCGGAGGGATTCGTCACGTCCCAGACCTTTGCAGGACTGGCGCGTCGGGAGCCGCTGCGGGAGCTTTACCCACACCTCGCCAGGGTCGATCTGCTCGTGGTGGCACCCCTGTCGGCGAACACGCTTGCAAAGCTCGCCCACGGCCTGGCCGACAACGTCCTGACTGAGGCCGCCTTGGCCTTCCGGGGCCCCTTCCTCGTAGCGCCGGCGATGAACGTCCGCATGTGGGCTCACCCGGCGACGCAGGCCAACGTGGCCACGCTTCGGGAACGGGGCGTCGAGCTCGTAGGGCCGGAGTCGGGCGAGCTGGCCGAGGGAGAGTCGGGCGCCGGCCGGATGGCGGAGCCGCTCACCATCCTCGAGCGGATCCGCGAGCTCTCGGGTGCGAGCACCGCCCCGAGCGGTGGAGGTGCGCTCGACGGCAAGCGCGTCCTCGTGACCGCAGGCGGGACACGCGAGCCGCTCGACTCGGTTCGTTTCCTCGGCAACCGCTCTTCCGGACGGATGGGGATCGCCCTCGCCGAGGAGGCGAGGCGCCGGGGTGCAGACGTGACGCTCCTGCTCGCGAACGGATCGGTCCTGCCTTCGGCGGGCATCGAGGTGGTCGAAGCGCCGACCGCCGCAGACCTCGCGCGGGAGACACTGGCGCGGGCCGATGCGGACGTCGTCCTGATGGCGGCGGCGGTCGCCGATTACGCACCGCGTGAACCGATCGGGGGCAAGCGTCCGAAGAGCAAGGAGCCGTGGACGATCACACTCGACCCGACGGAGGACATCCTTGCGGAGCTCGCGCGGCGTCGCGCCAACGGGCAGGTGCTGGTCGGCTTCGCAGCCGACGAGGGCGAGAGCGGCCTCGCGAGGGCCCGCGAGAAGCTTGCAGTCAAAGGAGGGAACTTTTTCGTCTTTAACGACGTATCCCGGTCGGACATCGGCTTCGACACCGAGGAGAACGAAGTCGTCCTCGTGTCGGAGCGAGGCGAGCGGAAAGTGGGCAAGCGATCCAAACCGGAGGTCGCGGCGGCTATCCTCGACGAGGTCGCGACGGTCCTGAGAGGAGACTGATGGAAGAGCAAGTGGCGGGGGTGAGGGAACAGGTTCAGGCGACGCGCTCCGCCGACCTGGCCAGGCGCATCACCGAGAACCTGCGCCGCGTCATGCACGCACCGGACGAGACGCTCGACCTCGCCGTGCTGTGTCTCTTCAGCGAGGGCCACCTGATCATTGAAGACCTTCCCGGCGTTGGGAAAACGACTCTCGCCAAGGCACTCGCACGGTCGGTCGACCTTTCCTTCTCGAGGATGCAGTTCACCCCCGATCTTCTGCCCTCGGACGTGACGGGAGTGAACGTCTTCGATCAGCGGTCGAACGAGTTCGAGTTCCGTCCCGGCCCGGTCTTCGCGAACGTGCTCCTCGTAGACGAGATCAATCGCACCTCGCCGAAGACCCAGGCTGCGCTCCTCGAATGCATGCAGGAGGGTCAGGTGACGGTCGACGGCTGCTCGTACGGGCTCGCGCCGCCGTTCATGGTCATGGCGACGCAGAACCCGATCGAATACGAAGGCACGTATCCGCTGCCGGAGGCGCAGCTCGACCGCTTCACGATGCGGATCGCGATCGGCTACCCGCCGCTCGCCGCCGAAGCGCGGATGCTGAACGAGCAGACCACCGAGGACCCGCTCGAGTCGTTGACCCCCGTAGCGAGCGCCGAGGACGTGATCCAGGCGATTCAGGACTCCCGGCGCGTCTACGTGGAGGAGAGCGTCAACCGCTACGTGGTGACGCTCCTGCGCCAGACTCGCGGAGACAGTCGGCTCCACCTGGGCGCGAGCCCCAGGGCCGGCATCAACCTGCTGCGGGTTGCCAAGGCGCGTGCACTTGCCGCCGGACGGGACTACGTCGTCCCGGAGGACGTGAAGGAGATCGCGCCGTCCGTTCTCGCCCACCGGCTCATCCTTGCTCCCGAGGCTCGTTCCGCCGGCCTGGACGGCGTGGACCTCGTCCGCGACCTAGTCGAGCGGACTCCCGTCCCGGTCTAACCGGCGATGCTGACCGACCGCGGCCGCTGGATCCTTGCATTCGGCGGCCTGACGTACCTCGTCGCGTGGGGCTTCGGCTCGGAGCCGCTCTACCCGGTTGCCGTCGGCCTCGTGCTCGCGGTCGCGGGTGCGGCCCTCTGGGTTCGACTCCTCCGGAAGCCGATGACGCTCCGCCGCTCGCTGGGCCGTGGCGACCACACGGCTGGCGACGACGTTCCGGTCCAGCTGATGCTCGAGGTCGAGGGCCGCTTTCCAACCGGCAGCCTGGTCGTGACGGAGCGGATCGCGAGGATCGGTGAGCGCGAGACCGTGCTGACCCGGCACGGGGGCCGTCTGCGTGGTCGCTATGTCCTCCATGACGTCCCGAGGGGGCGGTACCCGATCGAGTCGGCCGAGGTCGTGATCGAGGACCCCTTCGGGCTCGAGCGCATCGAGGTGCCGCTTCCGAGGCGTGAGTCACTGCTCGTCTAT
The DNA here is from genome assembly GCA_035296825.1 of Gaiellaceae bacterium. Taxonomy (GTDB): domain Bacteria; phylum Actinomycetota; class Thermoleophilia; order Gaiellales; family Gaiellaceae; genus DASQGA01. The sequence goes on from DATHAG010000126.1 coordinate 7,958, forward strand.
CCCCGCCTCGTCGAGCTCGAGAGCCTCTTCTCCGACGCGGGCGCCCGCACGCCGGGCGGCCGTCGGCTGCTCATGCGCCGCACGACGGGGTTCGAGCTTCATTCCGTCCGAGAGTACGAGCAAGGGGAGTCGCTCCGCCGGGTCCATTGGCCCTCGACCGCCCGCCGCGGGCAGCTCATGGTCAAGGAGCTCGAGGACGCCCCGCGCGACGAGACGGCCGTGCTTCTCGACGCCGACGGCGCCGTGGTGGTCGGGAGTCCGCCCGACTCAACATTCGAGCTCCAGGTCCGCGCTGCCGGCTCGATCCTGCTCGCGCAGGCCAA
>DATHAG010000127.1:0-5134 GCA_035296825.1 Gaiellaceae bacterium
GAGCGGCGAGGGCGGCGATGAGGGCGCGAGTGGGCTCGCACAGGACGAGGCGAGCGACGCAGGTGGCGGCGCCGAAGGTGCTGCGACCACTACCGGATCGACCGCCGAGAGGCAGGGCGCACCCTCAATGCTCAGGGCCGACGCCGTGGCCGGCTCGCCCGCGAGCGTGGCGCGCCGTCTGCGTCGTGACGGCTTCGATGCGCGCACCGTCAACGGCAGGGTGATTGTGCGGGGTGCGACCGCCGCGGAGGTTCGGAAGGCACTCGAGACGTTGGACAGGGGTCCGGTGCGCGTCCTCGTCCGGCCTTGATTCCTCCGGCGGGGACGGCTACACCTTATGCGTGGACGCACGTTTCTTCCGGGGCTTCGGGCTCTTCATTCAGGAACGCTTTCTCGACGAAAACACGCTTCAGCGCCTTTCCGACGAGATGCGGTCGTCGGAGGCCGTAGCGGCCACGGTGGCCAAGAGCAGCTCGGACGACGTGGACGAGGGTCATCGCCGCAGCAAATGGGCGAACGTCTCGAGCGAGACGCTCGAGTCGGTTCGCGAGCGATTGGTCGGGATCCGGCCGGCGCTCGAGGCTCACTTCAAGCAGCCGCTCGGGGAGTGCCAGAAACTGCAGTTCCTTGTCTACCGGGAGGGCGACTTCTTCCGGGCTCACCGCGACAACAGCCGGAGCGAGAACACATCCGACTATGCCCGCGAGCGCGAGGTCTCTGTCGTGACGTTCGTCACTGGGGAAGGCGAAGAGGACGGTTACGACGGCGGTGCGCTCGAGTTCTTCGACCTGATGCAACACGAGGCGAGCGGCTCGAAGCCCGGTCTCCCTCTCTCCGGCGAGCCGGGGCTCCTCGTCGCATTCGACTCGACGATGGTTCACGGCGTCACGCCCGTGACGCGCGGCGAGCGCTACACCATCGTCACCTGGTTCACGGCGCCCCCCGCCGACCCTGGCCCTCAGGCCAAATAGAAGTAGAGCGCGTAGAGCAGCTCGACGGCCGGGCTCGTCGTGTGCACGGTCACGTCCGTGGGGACGTCGAGAAGGGCCTGCGTGTAGTTGAAGATGATCTTCACGCCGGCTTCGACTACGTCGGTCGCAACCCGCTGGGCCTCGTCGTCCGGGACAGCAAGAACCGCGACGATGATCGCCTTCTCACGAAGGAGCTCCGAGAGGCGATCGTAGGCGAGCACCTGCTGAGCCTGTCCGATCGGCTTGCCCACCTTCTCGGGGTCGACGTCGAAGGCGGCCGCGATGTTGAACCCATGGTCGGCGAAGATCGTCGAGCTTGCGATCGCCTGCCCCAGCCGGCCGGCGCCGAAGAGCGCGATGTTGTGCTGCCCCTGTGTCCGGAGAATCTTGCGGATCTCGCCGGCCAGGGCGTCGATGTTGTAGCCGACACCCCGCTTCCCGAACTTTCCGAACCCCGACAGGTCGCGCCGAATCTGCGTTGCGTTGATGTTCGTGTACTCGCTGATCTCCTGTGAGGAGATCCGTTCCTTGCCCATCTTGCGGGCCTGGGTGAGAACGCGGAGGTACTGGCTCAGCCGCGCGGCCACCCCAACGGTGAGCCGGTCGCCGTTACGGGTCTCCTCGACGCCTTCGAGCGGGATCGGAAGCTTGCTCACCACTTGTAACGAGCATACCTGGGGTGCTTTCCCTGCCGTAGCAGGAACTGTGACCTAAGAAGTCCGGGGCTCTTGTGGACTTTGTGGCCCCAGTCTGCGGCGGAGCCCGTCGGGATGGACGAAGTAGGTGAACGCCTCCACGCCGTCGACCGCGACGACCGGGATGCGCTCGCGATAGCGTCGTTCCAGGTCAGGGTTCCCACCGATGTCGGTCTCTTCCAGCTCGAACGGAGTCTCCGCGCGAACCTGCTCGAGAACGCTGCGTGCGGCCTCGCAGAGGTGGCACCCACTCGCGAAAAAGAGCCGGACGCGATGCATCTTGATCTGGGGCTTAGGGGTAGAGGCCGCGGATGGTCGTCGCCTCCGAGACGCGTCGCACCGCGATCGCATACGCAGCCTGGCGCATCGAAATCTGTCGCTCCTCGTGAATGCCCCAGGTCCCGGAGAAGGCTCGCGTCACGATGTCGTTCAGTTTCGCGTTCACCTCGTTCTCCTTCCAGAAGTACTCCTGGAGGCCCTGCACCCATTCGAAGTAGGAGACGACGACACCCCCTGCGTTGGCAAGGACGTCGGGTAGCACGAGGACGCCGCGGTCCTCGAGAATCCGATCCGCCTCGAGGGTCACAGGGCCGTTCGCACCCTCGCAGATGACCGGGGCCCTGACCTTGTCGGCGTTCTCCTCCGTGATCACCTGCTCGAGCGCGCAGGGAGCAAGGACGTCGCAGTCCAAGAGGAGGAGCTCCTCGTTGGTGACAGGCTCGCCGCCCTCGAAGCCCTCGATGGTTCCGTGCTGGCGCTTGTGCTCGACGGCGGCCCGGACGTCGAGGCCGGCCGGATTGTGCACCCCGCCGCTCGAGTCGGAGACGGCAACGATGGAAGCCCCCTCCTCTGCGAGGAAGAGTGCGAGGTTTCGCCCCACGTTTCCGAGCCCCTGAACCACGATGCGACAGCCCTCGATGCTCTGGCCCTGCTTTCGCAGCGCTTCGCGCACACAGTACGAAGCGCCGCGGGCCGTCGCCTCCATCCGGCCCAGCGAGCCGCCGACTTCGAGCGGCTTTCCGGTCACGACGCCGAGGACCGAGTAGCCTTTATTCATCGAGTAGGTGTCGAAGATCCAGGCCATCTCGCGGGAGCTCGTGCCGACGTCGGGCGCGGGGATGTCTACCTCGGGGCCGATCAGGTTGATGATCTCGGTCGTGTAGCGGCGGGTCAGGCGCTCCAGCTCGCCCAGCGAAAGCACCTTGGGGTCGCAGACGACAGCGCCTTTGGCGCCCCCGAAGGGAAGCGCCATCAGGGCGCACTTCCACGTCATCCACATGGCAAGCGCCTTCGTCTCATCGAGCGTAACTCCGGGGTGGAAGCGAATTCCGCCCTTGGAGGGCCCCCGCGCGACGTTGTGCGTGATCCGAAAACCGGTGTAGACGTTGACGGAGCCGTCATCCATGCGGACCGGGATGGAGACTTCCACAGAGCGCTTGCACTCGAGGAGCACCTCCAGCATGTTCTCGGTCACGTCGACCAGCGCTGCAACCTGGCGGAGCTGCTCGCGGGCCATCTCCCACGGATCGCGCTTCAGGTGGGACGCACTCGCCTCGACGGTTGCCACGCCTACCCCTCTCCTGACCCGGAGATCGTGAAGGTGACCTTGGCGGTCGAGGGCGGCGCGCCCTCGGCTCCTTCGACCGGCTCCGCCGTGAGCCTGAGTTCGTAGTCGCCAGGCCGGAGGGTGTTCCCGGCCGGGCCACGGCCGGTCAGGCCGAAGGCGTAGCGGCCCGGCAGCAGGTCGCGCAGGCGGAAGAGCGTTCCGAGCCTCTTGCCGGCAACCGTCCAGAGCTCGCCCTCGAGAAGGCGAACCGGCTCGATCGTCTGCCCCTCGAGGCCCGGGCCCACGGCTCCCACTCTGAAGGCGACCACGGTCGGGGCGGCCGGCGAGGGCGCGAAGGAGTCGTTCGAGAGGCGGATGTCGCCGACCAGCGACCCCGCCTTCGGGGGCGCGAAGGAAACCGCCCAGGGAAGCCGGACGGGCAGCGAGCCCTCGGGGTTGACCACGAAGACGCCGGCCGAGAAGCCCGAGCCCCCGGCGGGAGCGGCTGCCTGCAGGACGACATCGCCGGCTTCGCCCGGGAGAAGCGTCAGGGCCGCAGGGCTCGCAGCGAACCGGACCTCGGGCCCGGCGGTCGAATCATTGGCGACGCCGAACGAGATGCGAAGAGTGCGAGTGGACAGATTCCGCACGCTGAGGGCCCGAATCACGCTCCAGCCCGAGCCGGCTGCCTTCCCGAGCGCGAGCGAGGCCGGCTCGACGGCAACCTCCGTCAAGGCGGCAGCATGGAGGTCGAGCGCGCCTGCTCCCTCGACCGTTACTCCTGCAGAAGCCTGGCCCTCGAGCTGCTGCGCGCTCCCGACCAGAAGCCCACGAAGCTCACCGGCCGACAGGTCAGGGCGTGCGTCGGCCAGGAGCGCCGCCGCGCCGGCGACGACAGCGCCGGCCGCACTCGAGCCCGTGGCGGTTGCGACGCGCGGCGAGCCGTCGACGCTGCGACCTGCATCCGCAGTCACGAGCCCGACGCCGGGCGCAACGAGGTCCGGCTTCACACGCCCGTCGAAGACGAGGCCGCCCGAGGAAAACGGTGCGACTCGCCCCGCGTTCGCGTTGCCCACCTCCTCCGCGGCGCCGAGGTCGAGGGTGACGTCACCACCGGAGGCGAGGGCACTCGCGACCGCCCCGGCCGCGCGCCCGTCGACCGCGAGCACCGGGATCCCGCCCGCCTCGTCAAGGTCGAGCGCACCGGACGGAAGGTGAGCTCCGGCTACGAGGAGGACGGATGCGCCGGCTGCGGCAGCGTTCCGCGCCTTCTCTGCCAGGGAGCCGCCCGCCGGCACGAGCACTGCGCGCCCCGCGACCCGGCTGGCGCCGGCGCGGTCGAAGAAGTCGGCCAAGTCGACGCCGCTGGCCTGAGCTGCCGGAGCTCGTTGGCGGTCACCGAGCGAGGGACCGAGGAGCGCGGAGACGCTGAGGCGCAATGAAGACCGGGGCGCCACGGCGCCGAGCACGCGCATGGGCTCGTCCAGGACTTCGTCGGAGTCGATTCGCAGGGTCACGTTCGCTCGGAGCAGGTCGGAACGTGCGTCGAGGGCGCCAACGGTCAGCGCGTCGGGCGCTCCCCCGGGCCCGCCAACGCTTCCGAATCCCTCCCGTCCGGCCTGGCCGTCGTTCCCGGCTGCGGCCACGACCAGCGTGCCGAGGCGGGTCGCACCCCCGACGGCTCTCGACTCCGGGCTGTCCGGGAAGGCGGCGAACGGCTCAACGACTGATGTGAGCGCGATGTCAGCTGCATCGCGGAGGTCGCCATTCCTGTCGGGATCGACCGCGCGCTCCAGGCCTGCCACGAGCGCGTCGCCACGGCCGAGAACGGCATAGGAGCCGTTCAAAGTCCGTTGCCAGCCGAGAACGCGGAGAGGCAGGATCCTTGCACCCGGTGCCACTCCCCCAACGAGATCCCCTCC
>DATHAG010000128.1:0-4057 GCA_035296825.1 Gaiellaceae bacterium
GCTCGGAGAGCGCATTCACGACCGAGACGCCCACGCCGTGCAGGCCGCCGGAGACCTTGTAGCCGCCCTGGCCGAACTTGCCGCCAGCGTGCAGCTTCGTCAGCACGACCGTCAGCGCCGGCAGGCCCTGGTCCTTCATGACGTCGACGGGAATGCCCGAGCCCCAGTCCCGAACGGTCACGGCGTTGTCCGGATGCAACGTGACGTCGACGCGGTCGTTCCGGCCCGCCAGTGCCTCGTCCACGGAGTTTGCGACAACCTCGTACACGAGGTGGTGCAGGCCGCGAGCTCCGGTTGTGCCGATGTACATCCCGGGACGCTTGCGCACGGGATCGAGGCCCTCGAGGACCGTGATGTCTTTGGCGGTGTAGGTCGCTTCGGCCATGTGAAAAAGCCCTGCAAATCCCTGCTTTGCGGGCTGCTATGAGTGTATCAGAACGAGCGGGCGGATCGAGCCCGTGACAGGCTCGCCGCGGCCGCCCGCGCGACCAGCTCGCGCAGCTCGTCATCGGCGAGCGGCGCTGCGAGCGCCGCGGCCGTCGTGCGGTCTTCGGTCGAAACGCGCACACGCTCCCGCGTCGCCTCCACAGGCGACACGGGAGCGCTCGCCGGAAGCGGGCCCGGTACGAACCGCAATCGCCTAGGCGCCAGCTCGCCCAGCGACTCCAATACCCGTGCCTCGAGCTGCGTCAGCTCGAACGCCCACGCCGCGGATCCCGCATGCACGACGAGCGTCCCGTCGCGCTGGATACGTGCCGGCCAAGCGTTGCGCGAGATCGCGTCTCCAACCGACTCCGCCCACCGCGCGACGATTTCCCCGAGCTCGGCCGTCGGACCAAACCGCAAGAGCTCGCGCCGCACGTCTTCACCGATCCGGTCCATCAAACGCTCCGCGCGATTCCCGGAAGCACCTCGACGAGCTGCGCCGGCTCGACGGGCAGCGCGGCCGCATCCGTCGCGGTTACGAGCGTCTGCCCGACGGTTCGCACGTGCTCGGCGAGCGCACGTCGCCGGCGGACGTCGAGCTCCGAGAGCACATCGTCGAGCAGGAGCAGCGGCGCGATCCCGTGGCGCTCGCTCAGAAGGTCGGCCTCCGCGAGCACGAGAGCGAGCACGATCAGCCGCTGCTCGCCCTGCGATCCGTACGCTCGAAGGTCTCTCGCACCTGACAGGAGGCGCACGTCGTGGAGGTGCGGTCCGGCCGACGTGTGACCGCGCTGCCGGTCCTGTTCGAAGCGACGCTCGAGCTCCTCTCTCGCCGGCGGGTCGCCCTCGTACTCGAGTACGGGCTCCAACAAGTCGAGTGCGGCCGCGCACGCCGCAAGCGGGCGCTCGAGCGCTGTGAGCGTCTCGCGGCGGGCGCGCACGAGCTCTCCGCCGAGGGAGACGATTCGCTCCGTCCACGGCTCGATCGCTTCGGGCGAGGAGAAGCGGAGCGCGGCGTTCCGCTGCGCCAGCGCCGCGGCGTATCCGGCGGGCAATCCCGCGCGGGCGGGGTAGAGGCGAACGAGCACCCGGTCGAAGTACGCGCGCCGGGTTGCGGGTCCGCCTTTGGCCACTGCCAGCCGGTCGGGGGTGAACACCAGCGCATGCAACTCGCGGCGAAGCTGTTCCGCCGCGGCGAGCGGCGCGCCGTTCAGTGTCGCGCGCTTCGCAGCGTCGACCGAGAGCGTGACGGCCGACTCGACGCCTGTGCCGCCGCGAATGCCGCTCAGCGCGATCCTGCCCGCTCGCTCGCCGAACCGGATCACCTCGCGGTCTCGCCGGGTGCGCGGCGAGAACCCTTGCGTCCCGAGATGAAGCGACTCCAGCAAGTTCGTCTTCCCCGCGCCGTTTGGACCGACTGCGAGCACGACGCCCGGTTGAAGCTCGAGGTCGAGCGCGGCATACGAGCGGATGTTCCGGAGCGAGACCTGCGTGACGATCAGCCGGCGAGCCTGATCGGCATGATCAGGTACGAGAAGTCGTCGCCTTCGCCCTGGATCAGGCCCGGCCGGAGCGGCGAGATCAGCTTCAGCTGGACGTCTTCCGAGTGGACCGACTCGAGCCCCTCGCGCAGAAACTCCGCGTTGAAGCCGATCTCTACTGCGTCACCCTCCCAGCCAACGGGAAGCGACTCGCTCGCCTCGCCGACGTCCTGGGTCTGCGCCGACACGCGGAGCTCGCCCTCCGAGAAGCGCAACCGCAGCGGCGTGTTCCGCTGCGCCATCACCGATGCGCGGCGAACCACGTCAAGCAGCTCCCTGCGCGGGAGCGTGACCACGTGCTCGAAGGTCTCCGGCAGCAACTGCTTGTAGTTGGGGAACTGGCCGTCGATCCGGCGTGTCGTGAGAACCACGTCGCGAACGTGGAAGACGAGTTGGTTCTCGTGCACCGCGATCTCGACCTCGCCGGCGTCGGCAGCGATACGTCCGAGCTCCGTCAGCGCTCGCGCCGGGACGATCGCCTCGAGCTCCTGCTCGCTCTCGCCGAGCGACGTGTGCTTGACCGCGAGGCGATACGAATCGGTCGCAGCCATCACGAGCGTCCCGCGCTCGAACCGGGCGAGAATCCCGGTCAACACTGGGCGCGACTCGTCCCGCGACGCCGCACGCGCGACCTGCGCCACCGTGCTCAGCAGCACGTCCGCAGCCACGCTGAAGGTCGGCGCCGACTCGACCTCCGGCAGACGTGGAAAGTCCTCAGCGGCGTATGTGTGGAGGCGGTACGTCGCTGAGCCGCAGACGACGAGCACCGTCCCCTCCTCTGGCTTGTGCTCGATGTGCACCTCCTCGGCCGGCAACAGGCGCGCGAGATCAACCAGCAGCCGGCCCGGAACGACTGCTGAGCCCTCCTGCTCAACGTTCGCCTCCAGCGACGATCGCAGCGAGAGCTCCATGTCCGTCGCTGCGAGGTGGAGCTGCCCGTCCTCCGCCCGAAGCAGCACGCCGGCGAGGATCTGCACCGCCGTGCGCGACGAGACCGCACGCGCGACGACGGCGAGCTTCGCGACGAGCTCGTCGCGCTGACATGCCAGCTTCAGGGCTTCGCCCACCACCACTTCTGTGTCAATCATCTATTGAAACCTTTCGTCGTAGTACGTAGAGCCTGTGGGTCCGGGGAAAGCAGGCTCAAAACCGCTGCCAGAGCCATTCTGGCTGTGGGTCCGGACGGGGGACGATTCACCGGGACCAACAGGTGCAAAAAGCCGTGTCCGCTTCATCCACGGACTCACCGGGCCTGCTTGATTCTGGCGGTGAGCTCCTGCACAAGGTTGTACACAGAGCGGTCGTGCTTGATCAGGCGGGCGATCTTGGTCGTGGCGTGAATAACCGTCGTGTGGTCGCGCCCGCCGAACTGCTTGCCGATCTTGGGCAGCGAGGAGTCCGTGAGCTCGCGCGAGAGGTACATCGCGACCGGGCGCGGGAAGACGATGTTCTGCGAGCGACGATCGCCGCAGAGCTCGTCGAGAGAGAGGCCGAAGCGGTCGGAGACGGTCTCCTGGATGCTCTCGATCGAAACCGCGGCGAGCTCGCCTTGCGGGAAGACGTCGCGGAGCACGTCCTGAGCGAGCTCGACGGTCATCGGACGGGCCGTCAGGGACGAGAAGGCGATCACCCGCGTCAGTGCGCCCTCGAGCTCACGGATGTTCGTCGAGATGCGGCTGGCGATGAACGTGAGGACCTCGGAGTCGGTGATCTCGATGCCGTCTCCGCGAACTTTGTTTCGGAGGATCGCAATGCGCGTCTCGAGGTCCGGCGGCTGGATGTCCGTGATCAGCCCCCACTCGAAGCGTGAGCGGAGCCGGTGCTCGAGGGTTGCGATGTCGCGCGGCGGTCGGTCGCTCGAGAGGACGATCTGCGAGCCGGACTCGTAGAGCGCGTTGAAGGTGTGGAAGAACTCCTCCTGGATCCGCTCCTTGTGCTCGAAGAACTGAACGTCGTCGACGAGCAGCAGGTCGTAGGTCCGGTAGCGCTGCTTGAAGCCCTCGATCCGCTTGTCGCAGCGAGTTGATGAAGTCGTTCATGAACGTCTCGCTCGTGACGTAGCGGGCGGCGAGGTCGCCGGCGTGCTCGGT
>DATHAG010000129.1:0-11947 GCA_035296825.1 Gaiellaceae bacterium
ACCCGAAGAACGTCCTCGGCCAGACGAAGGCGCTCTGCGAATGGATCGTTGCCGCCGCCGCAGCCCGCGAGCAGAACGGCACGCGTTTCATCTCCGTTCGCTTCGGCAACGTCCTCGGCTCGTCGGGGAGCGTGATCCCGCTCTTCAAGCGACAGATCGCGCGGGGCGGGCCCGTTACCGTCACGCATCCCGACATGACCCGCTACTTCATGACGGTGCCGGAGGCCGCCCAGCTGATCGTCCAGGCGGGCGCTCTCGGTGAGAGCGGCGACATCTTCGTCCTGGACATGGGAACGCCGGTGAAGATCCTCGAACTCGCCCGCAACATGATCACGTTGTCCGGGAAGGAGCCCGAGAGCGAGATCGCGATCGAGTTCATCGGCGCGCGGCCGGGTGAGAAGCTCCACGAGGAGCTCTGGGGGCGTGGGGAAGACGCTGTGCCCACTGCCCACCCGAAGATCCTCCGCTGCGCGTGCCGCCCGGTCGATCCGGTCTGGCTCGACGACGAGCTCGAAGATCTGGCGCGCCTGGCGGAGGCCGGAGAGGCACTCGAGGTGGTCGCCAAGCTCGGCGAGCTGACGCGGGCCCCGAGACGCCTCGCCGCGGCAGCCCGCGAGACCGTTTAGGTCAGCCCCGTTACCAGCCTCGAGAAGGCGTCGTCCAGGCATAATCGATCCTTATGGATACGCGTCAGCTCTCGGCTTTCTGCGAGGTCGTCGACCGCAAAAGCTTCTCCCAGGCCGCCGAGCACTTGGGCGTGACGCAGCCTGCCGTCAGCCTGCAGGTTCGCTCCCTCGAGGACAGGGTCGGCCAGCGCCTGCTCGACCGGTCCGGCCGTCGCGTCGAGCCGACGGAAGCAGGCATCAGTCTTTACCGGCATGCTCGCAGGCTCCTCCAGGTCGAGCAGCAGATGCTCGACGACCTGGCCGAAGCCGAGACCGGGAACCTGCACGGGACGCTTGCGATCGGGGCCTCCACGGGCCCGGGTGCGCATCTCGTCCCGCTACTCCTCTGCGAGTTCCAGCGCGAGCACCCCGATCTCAGGGTCAGCCTGTCGATCTCGGACACGCACACGGTGACCGAGCAGGTGGCCGCACGCGAGCTCGAGCTCGGCGTCGTCGGCGCCCACGGACGCCACCGCTCGCTCGACTTCGAGCCCCTTTCGCTGGACGAAATCGTGCTCGCGGTGCCGCCTGGCCATCCATCCGCGGGCGGGCGGATGACGCTCGACGAGCTTCGCGCGCAGACGCTCGTCGTGATGCAGGAGGGCGCGGGCGTCCGCCAGGTCGTCGACGAGGAGCTCCGGCACGCCGGCCTCCGGGTCCGTGATCTCGACGCCAAGCTCGTTCTGGGCCTCCAGGAGTCTGTGAAGAGCGCGGTCGGTGCCGGCTACGGCGTGACGTTCATCTCGCGGACCGCGGTCGAACGGGAGCTCGAGACCGGGGTGCTCGGAATGGCGCGGGTCGAGGGCATCGAGCCCGCCCGCCAGATCTACTTCGTCCGCGGGCGCGGGCGGGCTCTGACGCGGGCAGCCGACGCCTTTCTCGGGTTCGCGCGGGAGCACGTCGATTGATCGTTCGCTGGGGGCTCGACGAGCTCCCCGGCGTGGTCGCGGAGCTCGGCATCGAGCGGGCGCTTCTCGTGACCACACGGCGCTGGACGACGCTCGACCTTCCCGTCGAGAGCGTCTTCGACGGGGTCCGCTCCCACGTTCCGGCCGAGAGCGTCGCGGCGGCCCTGGAAGCATCCCGGGATGCGGACGGGCTCCTCGCCGTCGGTGGTGGCAGTGCAATCGACACCGCAAAGGCGGTGTCGGCGCGGACGGACTTGCCCGTCGTCTCCGTTCCGAGCACGTACTCGGGGGCCGAATGGACGCCCGGGTTCGGCGTCCGCGACGAGGCGCGGGGAGTCAAGGGCGGCGGCGGCGGAGGACGCGTCGAGGGGGTCGTCTACGAGCCGGAGCTCACGCTGACACTCCCGCTCGGGGAGACCGTCGGCACCGCGATGAACGCCCTCGCACATTGCGCGGAGGCGCTTTACGTCGAGGGCCGGAACGTTGAGGCCGACGAGGAGGCGCTCGCCGGAGCTCGCATCGTCTCGAGCGCGTTGCCGATGGTGGTTGCGAACGGCGAGGACAGGGAGGCCCGGCGCGCGCTCCTCGAGGGCGCCATGCACGCGGGCGAGGCGCTCGCCGGTGCGGGCCTCGGCCTCGGCCATGCGATGGCCCAGGCGCTCGGCGGCCGTTACGGAATCGCGCACGGTGCCGCGAACGCCGTCTGCCTTCCCGGGGCACTCCGCTTCAACGAGCCGGTCGCCGCAGCGGAGATCCAGCGCTTCTCGGATGCCGTCGGAGGTGGGGAAGCGACCGCGCGCGTGGAGCTGCTCGGGGCACTGGGCGGGTTCCGGCAGCTGCGCGATCTCGGCGTCCCCGAGGACGAGCTCGACGAGGTAGCGGCAGCCACGGTGGAGCGCCCGGGTGCCAAGGCGAATCCGCGACGAGCCAGCCAAGAGGAGATCGCGGAGCTCCTTCGGGCGATGTGGTGAATTCCTAGAATGGCTGCTCGCATGGAACTGACGGACCTTCGCAAGCGGCTGGACGACCTTCCCGGCTGGCTTAGCTACGAGGAAGGCGAGACGCTCTACACGCTCGCGCAGAAGTGCACGGGCCGCGGCGTCATCGTCGAAATCGGCTCGTGGCGAGGCAAGTCGACGACCTGCCTCGGCCTCGGATCGAAGGCTGGCAGGGGGGTCAAGATCTATTCGATCGACCGCCATACGGACGGCACGTTTCCGGACTTCCAGGTGAACATCGAAAAGGCCGGCATCACCGAGCTCGTGACGCCGATACGGTCGCGTTCGCAAGACGCGTGGCAGGACTTCGACGAGCCGATCGAGCTTCTCTTCATCGACGGCGCGCACCAATACGACCTCGTCAAGGACGACTTCGACCACTGGGTGCCGAAGGTGGTCGAGGGGGGTGTCGTTGCGATGCACGACACGACGTGGTTCGAGGGGCCACGGCGGGTTGCGGACGAGATGGTCTTCAAGTCGCGCGGCTTCAAGAACGCGCGCTTTGTCTTCAGCTCCACGAGCCTCGGGACGAAGGTGCTCGACAACACGGCCCTCGACCGGGCGCGGAACCGCTACTCGCTCACGGTCAAAAAGGGAGTCGAGCTGAGCCGGAAGGTCTTCGACAAGGACCGCCTGCCCGCGCCGCTCCAGGCTGTCGGCCGCAAGGCTCTGCGGAGGCTTCAGTGAGCGACGACTGGCGGCTCACCGTCGAGCTGGCCGACGAGGGGAACGCACCGGGATTCGTGAACGCCCTCGGGGAGCTCGAGCTCGAGGACGCCGATCGCGCGCGCGTCGGCGAGCGGGTCGTTGTCAGCCACGACGAGGGCAACGTCTTCCTCTACGCGGACACCGAAGAGCGGGCGCGCCAGGTGAACGCGCTCGTGCAGGAGCGCCTGGCGGAGCTCAGCTTCGACGCGGAGGTGGTGCTGACCCGCTGGCATCCCGTCGAGCAGCGTTGGGAGGATGCGTCGGTTCCGCTCCCCGCGTCGGAGGAGGAGTGGCAGGCAGAGCACGAACGACTCCAGGCCGACGAGGCCGCGGAGTCGGCGGCGACCGGACATGCCGCCTGGGAGGTGCGGGCCGTCCTTCCGAGCCATGAGGACACAGTGAGCTTGGCGGAGCGGCTCGAGCGGGAAGGCATCCCGGTCGTCCGCCGATCGAGCTTTCTCCTCGTAGGCGCCGTCAACGAGGACGAAGCCCGCGCGCTGGCGGAGCGCCTGCGGGGCGAGACGCCCGCCGGCAGTCGCATCGAGGTCGAGCCCGGCGGCCAGATGGCCTGGCAAGTGGCTCCGCAGAACCCGTTCGCCATTTTTGGAGGACTCGGGGGCTGACAGTGCACCGGGCCGTCAGCTAGGCTCAGAAGGTACGGACGAGCGACACGAGCACGACGGGAGGAGGCCGAACAGATGACGGACGCTGACGCGCATCAACCTAGTAGCGGCCTCCGCATGCTCGCCTAGCGGCTTCTCCATCATCTGATCCGCCAGGGCTGCGCAGGCCGCTCAAGACGACCTGCGAGCCCCAAGGAGATCCGCTTGAACTCTGGAACAGACGCTCTTTTCGACCTGGCCCGCCTCGGCTGGGACAACGATCGCGAGGTGGAATTCGCCCCTCACGCAGCGGCCGGACTCAGACCCGGCCGCGTCAGCACGCAGCTCCGCAGCGTCCACCTCGTCGCGACCCCCGGGGGGGAGGTGCGCGCGGAGGCGGTCGGGCGGCTCTGGCGGGAGTCCGGTGCCGCTGGGCACCCGGTCGTAGGCGACTGGGTCGCGCTCGAGCCCGCGACGGGAACCGTCACCATCCAGGCAGTGCTCGAACGGAGGACGGCCGTCACCCGCAAGGCGGCCGGCCGGGCCACGGTGGAGCAGGTGCTCGCCGCCAACGTCGACATCCTCTTCGTCGTCGCCGGCCTCGACGGCGAGCCCAACCTCCGACGGCTGGAGCGGTTTCTGGCGGCGGCCTGGGACAGCGGTGCCCAACCGGTCATCGTCCTTACGAAGGCCGATCTCGCGGCGCGGGTGCCGGTCGCAGTCGCGGACGCCGAGGCCGTTGCGGCAGGAGTACCCGTACACGCAGTCAGCACCGTTACGGGGGAAGGGGTGGAGGTGATCCGCGACTACCTTGCCGGCGATCGGACCGGGGCATTCCTCGGGCCGTCCGGGGCCGGGAAGTCGACGCTCGTCAACCGCCTGCTCGGCTCCGAGGAGCAGGAGACAAGGGAAGTCCGCTCCGACGGCAAGGGCCGCCACACGACGACGCACCGCGAACTCTTCGTCCTTCCCGGCGGAGGCCTCGTCGTCGACACGCCGGGGCTTCGGGAGCTCGGTCTCTGGGGCAACGGCGAGGGCACAGCCTCGGCGTTCGGAGAGATCACGGAGCTCGCGGCGGAGTGTCGCTTCAACGACTGCGCGCACCAGAACGAGCCCGGCTGTGCCGTGCTCGCAGCCGTCGAGAGCGGGACGCTCGACCCGGAGCGGCTCGCGAGCTATCGGAAGCTCGGGAACGAGCAGCAGTTCCACGCCCGTAAGCAGGACGCGCGGGCCTCCGCGGAGGAGCGTCGCAAGTGGCGCCGCCTGGCTCGGAGCTTCAGGAAGCCCTCGGACGGGCCGTGGACGGAATGAGCACGCGCGAGACTTCCCGCTTCGCGCTTGGCATGCTCCGGCCCCTGGCGATCAGGGACTTCGCCCTTCTCTGGGCCGGGATGACCGTTTCGCTCCTCGGAGACGGCATCTACTTCGTGACGATTGCGTGGCAGGTCTACGAGCTCTCGAACGCTCCCACGGCGCTCGCCGTCGTGGGCATCGCCTGGACCCTGCCGCTCTTCCTCTTCCTCCTCGTCGGCGGAGTCGTCAGCGATCGCTTCGACCGTCGGCGCATCATGATCCTCTCGGACCTCGTGCGCGGCTCTGCGATCGGAACGATCGGAGTCCTGGCCGTGACGGACGAGCTGTCACTGGGCGTCCTGCTCCCGCTCGTGGCGGTTTACGGAGCCGGCGAGGCACTCTTCGCACCGGCATTCGGCGCGCTCGTGCCGGACATCGTCCCCCGGAGCCTGCTCGTGCAGGCCAACTCGATCGACATGGTCGTCCGGCCCCTCGCGTCGCAGTTCGTCGGCCCCGCCGTGGGCGGGCTCGCGATTGCCACGATCGGAACCGGCGGTGCCTTCCTGCTGGATGCGGGCACGTTCGCCGTCTCGGCGCTCTGCATCCTCGGCATCGCCGCCCGGCCGCTTCCGACGCGAGAAAACCGGAACGTCCTGCGCGACGTGGGGGAGGGCTTCCGCTTCGTGCGCTCCGAGAAGTGGCTCTGGGGAACGCTGCTCGCAGCTGCGGTGTCGCTCCTCGCCTTCTGGGGCCCCTGGGAGGTGCTAGTCCCCTACATCGTCAAGAACGAGCTGGGCGGGAGCGCCGGTGATCTCGGCCTGGTCTTCGCCGCGGGTGGGCTCGGGGCCGTCCTCGCTGCCCTCGTCATGGGGCACCGGAAGATCCCTCGGCGTCACATCACGTTTATGTACCTCTGCTGGACCGGGAGCTCCGGCGCGGTGATGGTGTACGGGCTCGCGACGGCGCTCTGGCAGGCGATGGCCGCCGCGTTCTTCTCCGGGGCGGTCGCGACGGCCGGCATGGTGGTGTGGATGACGCTCATGCAGTCTCGCGTCCCGCGCGAGTTGCTCGGGCGCGTCACGTCGCTCGACTGGATGGTGTCGATCGGGCTGATCCCCGTTTCACTGGCTCTCACGGGGCCGATCGCGGACGCGGTCGGAGCGAGGGAGACGCTGGTGGGAGGGGGTGCGCTCTCGGCAGTCATCATCGTCGGCTTCCTCTACCTCCTGCCGGGCCTCCGCGACGGGGAGCGGGCCGAGCTAGCAGGCGCCGGGCTGGACGGGCCCGCCGGGACCGACCTGGTGCAGAATGGCGACGCCGGTGCCGGCCTGGAGGCAGAAGGAAACGGTGTCCGCGCGGGCGACCGTGACTCCGTAGCCGGGCGGTAGCGTCACTCCGACGTACGTGCCGTGCTCCGCGAGCCAGTCCTGCAGGACTGGTGCGGCGGCCTGGAAGTTCGTCGCGGCCACGCCGGCCCCGGCCTGGGCTTCCGCCCGGGTGGCGACCTCGGAGGTCGGGCCCGCGCTCTTCGCCTGCTGGGCATAGAGGTAGCCGCCGATCGCGAGCGTGATCAGGAGCGAGACGAGTCCGAGGCCCTTGAGCGTCACCCGGCAGATATCGACAGCTCTCTGGAACACCTTGAGAGCAGCCAATCAGGCCTAGGGAGCCATAAGTCATTTATATGATTGCGATTAGCGATTTGCTGGTAGGATCCGTTCGTGGCCGTTACCGCTCACTTTGACGTGCTCGTAATCGGCAGCGGTGCCTCCGGGCTTGCAGCTGCCGTCTCGGCCGAGCGTGCCGGCGCACGTGTGGCCGTCGCAACCAAGGGGGCTCTCCAGTCCTGCAACTCGGCCAAGGCCCAGGGAGGGATCCAGGCGGCCTTCGGCGACGACGACTCGCCCGACCTCCACGCGGAGGACGTGTGGCGGAGTTCGCACGAGACCGCCGATCGCGACCTGGTCCGCATCCTGACGACCGAGGCGCCCGACACGATCCACTGGCTCGAGGAGAACGGCGTCGATTTCACGCGGCAGAACGGCGGCTACCGCCTGGCGCGATGCGGCGGAGCGAGCCGCGCCCGCCTGCTGCAGGTTGGCGACCGGACCGGGCTTGCGATCACGAGCGCACTTCGAGAGGCTTTTGAGGCCTCGAGCGGCACGGCGCTTCCGCATCACCCGCTCGTCGGGCTCAGGGAGAGTGCGGCGGGCTGGGTGGCGACCTGCCGGCGCAAGGACGGCGACGAGGTCGAGCTCGAGGCCGGCACGATCGTCCTCTCGGCCGGGGGGCGCTGCTTCCGCGAGGCGGAGGAGCGCGGAGAGCTTTCGACCAACCATCCCGGAGCCACGGGCGAGGTGACCAGGTTCGCTGTCGAGCTCGGCGCGGAGGCCCGCGACCTCGACGCGCTCCAGTACCACCCGAACGGAGGTGCTTGGCCCGAGAACATGCAGGGCTACTCGATTCCCGAGACCACGCGCGCCTACGGAGCCGTTCTCCTGAACGCCGACGGCATGGAGTTCACGGACTCCCTCGGCCCGCGCGACGAGGTCTCCCAGGCGATCTTCGACGAGGTGGAGAAGGGCAAGGGCGTCGAGACGCCGGACGGGCGGCCCGCGGTCTGGCTCGACACGACGAGGATCGCCGAGGAGGACGCCGAGGTCTCGCTCCCGTACATGCTGCGCCGGTACCGGTCGGCGGGGATCGACCCGCTCGCCGAGCGGATCCACACGTACCCGGTCCTCCACTATCAGAACGGCGGGCTCGTGATCGACGAGCGCGGCGAGACGACCGTCGACGGTCTCTACGCCTGCGGCGAGATCGCGGGCGGTACGCACGGACGGAACCGAATGATGGGCAACTCCCTGCTCGAGTGCTGCGTCTTCGGTCGCCGCGCCGGCCGGGCCGCGGCCGAGAAAGCGAGGACATGAACGTCGTAGCCACTGATATCCAGAAGGTCGTTGCCGACGCCGCCGCGTACCTGTACGTCTGGGCGCTCAAGGACATCCCACAGGATCTGCGCGACGCGCTCGTCGCCGCACGGGGCCGCGAGACGTCGGTCCCGGGTCAGCGGGTCCTCGACACGATCATCAAGAACGTCGCTGTCGCCGAGGACGAGAAGAACCTCGTCTGCCAGGACACTGGCATCGCCGTCTACTACTGCCGGGTCGGCGAGCACTTTCCGCTCCATCCGGCGCGTATCTACGAGGCGCTCTACGAGGGCACCGAGCGTGCGACGATCGAGCACCCGCTGCGGTCAAACATGGTCCACACGCTGACGCGGCAGAACACGGGCCAGAACGTCGGGTACCGGGTGCCCATCGTCCACTGGGACTTCGTCGCCGGCTGGGACGGCCTCGACGTCAAATGCGTTCCCAAGGGATCCGGCTCCGAGAACATGAGCTTCCTGAAGATGTGCGTTCCCGCGGAGGGCGTGAAGGGGATCAAGCGGTTCGTCCTCGACTCGATCGTGAACGCGGGCGGAAAGCCGTGCCCGCCCGGCATCGTCGGCGTCGGAATCGGCGGCTCAGCCGACTACGCCATGCACCTTGCTAAGGAGGCGATCGCGCGCCCGGTCGGGACGCGTAACCCCGATCCGGAGGTGGCGAAGCTCGAGGACGAGCTCTACGACCTCCTGAACGAGACCGGGATCGGCCCAATGGGCCTCGGCGGCGATGTGACGGTACTCCAGTGCCACATCGAGCACGCGGACACTCATATGACGCTGAATCCGGTGGCCGTGAACTACCAGTGCTGGGCGGCCCGGCGGGCGAGCGCCCACATCGGCCCGCATGGCGACGTCGACTACGACCGGGAGGCGTGATGGGCGACCACCGGCTCACCTTCCCGATCGACGAGCCGCAGGTCCGCGAGCTCCGTGCTGGCGACTCGGTCACCGTCGACGGTCACATCATCGGCATCCGCGACCGAACGCAGATCCGGATGTTCGACCAGGGCCGGCGCCCAGTGATGGACCTCACCGGCGCGTTGCTCCTCCACACAGCCCCGAACGTTCGCAAGCTCGCGGACGGGAGCTACGAGAAGATGTGCATCGGTACGACCACCAGCGCGCGCATGGTGCGCTTCACGGAGGCGCTCGGCCGGGAGTATGGCGTGCGCGCGATCTGCGGCAAGGGCGGCCTTCCCGACGATGCGATCGAGCCGATGCAGCGGCTGGGGATGGTGTACTTCGCGATCGTCGGCGGGGCGGCCGCGCTCGAGACGACCCAGATCGAGGCGATCGAGGAGGTCGAGTGGGAGGACCTGATGCCCGAGTGCCTCTGGAAGTTCAGGGTCAAGGACTTCGGCCCTCTGACCGTCGGGATCGACTCGCACGGGGGGTCGCTCTTTCATGACGTCCAGGCGGAAGCACACCGTCGACTGGAGGACATCTATGCCAAGCTCTAACGGCTTTTCCGGCTCGAACGGCTTTCTCGACGTGCCGGCGCGCTCGCCGAAGCCGCGGACGCAGGGGCTCACGCACGTCATTGACAAGGGGCTCAACCTCCGCGACATCGAAGGTCTTTTCGACACCGGCGGCGAGTACGTCGATGTCGTCAAGTTCGGCTGGGGCACGTCCTACGTCACGAGGAACCTCGAGAAGAAGATCTCCCTCTACCGTTCCTTCGAGACGCCCGTCGTCTGCGGCGGGACGCTCTTCGAGGCCGTGATCGCGCGCAACAAGCTGGACGAGTACCGGAGCTGGCTGTCGGAGAACCGGTTCTCGCACGTCGAGGTCTCCGACGGGACGATCGACCTCCCGCGCGAGCGAAAGCTGGAGCTGATCGAAGAGCTCGCAGGCGATTTCGTCGTCCTCTCGGAGGTCGGCTCGAAGGATTCCGAGGTCGTCTTCGCCCCCTACCAGTGGGTGCAGTGGATGAAGGAGGAGCTCGAGGCGGGCGCCTGGAAGGTCATCACCGAGGGCCGCGAGGGCGGCACGGCCGGCATCTTCCGCCCGACCGGTGAGATGCGCACCGGCCTGATCGACGAGATCGTCCACGAGATCGACCTCGGCGACATCATCTTCGAAGCTCCCACGAAGGCCTCGCAGGCGTACTTCGTGAAGCACTTCGGCCCCGAGGTGAACCTGGGCAACATCCCGCCCGAGGAAGTCATCCCGCTCGAGACGCTCAGGCTCGGACTTCGAGCCGACACGCTCAAGGAGATCTTGCTCGATGAGCAGCCTGTCGCTGACTGACCCTGAGATCGAGGCCATGCCCGCGGAGGAAGTGCTTCGCTGGGCCTACGACGAGTTCGGGGACAGGCTCTGCCTCACGTGCTCCTGGCAGAAGCAGTCCTCGGTGCTCGTCCATCTCGTCTCCGAGCTCGGGCTCGGGATCGACGTGATCGAGCTCGATACGCACCTCTTCTTCAAGGAGACGTACGAGACGCGCGAGGCGCTCGTGGCGCGCTACGACCTGAACCTCATCCGGCCGGAGATCATCACTGTCGCGGAGCAGCACAACCAGGAGGGGCCAAACCTCTGGGAGTCTGATCCCGACCGCTGCTGTCACATCCGCAAGGTCGAGCCGCTGATCCAGGTGCTCGAGCCCTACGATGCCTGGGTCTCCGGCATTCGCCGCGACCAATCACCATCCCGCGCCAACGCGCGGAAGGTCGAGCGCTCGGAGCGCTACGGAGTCTGGAAGATCCAGCCACTGGCCGACTGGGACGAAGACCGGGTCTGGAGCTATATCGTCGCGAACGACATTCCGTACAACCCGCTGCACGACGCCGGGTACAGGTCGATCGGGTGCATCCCGTGCACCCGCCCGATCCGGCCCGACGAGGAAGAGCGCGCCGGCCGCTGGGCCGGCTCGGACAAGCTCGAGTGCGGCATCCATATCGAAGAAAGGACAGGATGAGGAACGGATTCACTCTCTGGTTCACGGGCCTTTCAGGCGCGGGGAAGACGACGATCGCGGAGATCGTGGGCCCTCAGCTCGAAGAAGGCGGACGGCTCGTCGAGTACCTCGACGGAGACGTCGTCAGGACGCGCCTTTCGAAGGGCCTCGGGTTCTCGAAGGAGGACCGCGACACGAACATCGAGCGCATCGGCTGGGTGGCTTCGCGCCTGACCCGCCAGGGTGCCGCGGTTCTCGTCTCGGCGATTTCCCCGTATGAGGAGACGCGCCAGAAGGCCCGAGACATGGTCGAGGAGTTCGGGTCGTTCGTGGAGGTCTTCGTCGACACGTCGGTCGAGGAGTGCGCCCGGCGCGACGTGAAGGGCCTCTACGAGAAGGCCTTCAAGGGTGAGATCAAGGAGTTCACGGGAGTCTCGGATCCGTACGAGGTACCGTCCAGCCCGGAGATCGTGCTGAAGACCGAGGAGCACGAGCCGGAGGAGAGCGCGCGCATCGTGCTCCAGAGGCTCGAGGAAATGGGCCTCCTGTACGCGGAAATGAAGGCCTGATGCACCCGCCCGGAGATTTAACAGACCCTCGGGCCGAAATGGGCACGTTGCGATACACATCGGGGCGTTCTTTTCTCCTACTTTTTGAGGCGGGAGCGCGGGTCCCCTCCCAGGGCGGGGGTTTCCGGACATGAGCACTGCGACCGATCTGCAGCTGATCCGCCCGCACGGCGGCGAGCTCGTCGACACGACCGGCGAGCGGCCGGACGACGTCGACTCGCTCGAGGTCCTGACGCTCACCTCTCGTGAGGTCTCCGACCTCGACATGCTCGCCTGCGGCGCCCTCTCCCCGCTGACGGGATTCATGGACCGCGAGGACTACGAGCGAGTCGTGGACGAGATGCGTCTTGCCAGCGGCCTGCCG
>DATHAG010000130.1:0-4245 GCA_035296825.1 Gaiellaceae bacterium
GGTCGACGCGCTCGAGGATCTTCTTGACCGCACGCTGGCGGTTCGTCGTCGCGTAGCAGATGTCCTCGTGCTTCGGAGCCTCGATGCGGGGGAAGCGTGCCCGAAGGACCTCGACGATCGCCCTTGTCTCGTCAACAGACAGCGTCGTTTGCGTGATGTACGCCAATGGCCGGCCGCAGGGCAGCTTGACCCGGCGGGCCTGTTCGACGTCCTCGACGAGGACAATTACGTCCGGTGCTTCACCGAGCGTGCCCTCGACCTCCTCGTGGCCGGCGTGGCCGATCAGGACGATTGTGTAGCCACGGGCGGCGAAGCGTCGTGCCTCCGCATGCACCTTCGTGACGAGCGGGCAGGTGGCGTCGATCGTCCTGAGGCCGAGCGCACGGGCATTCGCGCGGACGGCGGGAGAGACGCCGTGCGCTGAGAAAATGACCTCGGCTCCGGTGGGGACGTCCTTCTCGCTGTCGACAAAGATCGCACCGCGCGCCTCGAGGTCGCGAACGACGTGGGTGTTGTGGACGATCCTCCGCCGGACGTAGACGGGGGCCTCCCGCAGGCGAAGCGCCTGCTCGACGGTCTCGATTGCTCGTTCGACTCCGGCGCAGTACCCGCGCGGAGTCGCAAGAAGGATCCGCTTGACCACCGGCGGCCACTGTAGTCGGGGGCCTGTTCAGCTCGGGTTAAGGAAGGCCCGCCACTCGGGGGGGTTGTGCAGCGGGCCTTCCAGAATGCGCACCGCGGCGTTTATAGCCAGGACACCAGCCACGGTCGCATCGCCCAGAACCGGCACCGTATGCAGCGGGCTTCCGGCTGCCAATAGGCCTATCGGCCCATCTTCGCAATGCATGCGACCCGGGCTTGTCAGGAGTGAAATCGTGGACGAAGGCTCGTCGTCCTCCCTATCATCAGGGTGCCCAGTGACGAACGAGACGACGACGTTGCTCATCAACACGGTGCCGCTTCTCGTTGCCGCGGCGCTGTATCTGGCGCTGTCTGCGCTCTTGTTCCGCTCGTTGCTCGGAGCTGGCCGGCGGCCGACGACCTCTGGTTTCGCACTGTGGCTGCTGTTCACGGTTGTCGGCGCGACGACAGCGGTTCTCGGGGTGGCGAAGCTGGGCGACTCCGAACCGCTCGCCTCGTCCAGTCCCTGGCCCGCATTTACGCTTACGCTCCTCGCGCTGGTGCCGGCTGCCCTCCTGTTGGCCCGGCGCGACCGCAAGCTGCTCGTCGATCCCGCCGGGCGGGTACGGGCGGCTGAAGAGGCCGCCAGCGAGCGCGAGCGCCAGGCTGGCGCGATGTCGCGGCTCTCGAGCGCTCTTTCGCGCTCGCTGAGCGCGAGAGACGCAGCCGAGAACCTGTTCGACGAGTTGGAGCATTCACTCGGGGTCGAAGCGGCGATGCTCGCCGTCGTCGACGACGAGGAGCGCCGTGCGACCGGGTTTGCGTCCAGGGGTGCCGACGAGGAGTGGTGGAAGGGGATCGAGATTGATCTCATCGAGGATCCGGGCGGGATCGCTTCCGTGGCGCGAGAGCGGACCGCGTTTGCCGTCTACGACGTCGAGGCTGCACCGCACGTGAGCCGTGCCCTCGACACGGTGCCGGCGAAGAGCGCAGCCTTCCTGCCCCTGGTCTCCGAGGGCAGGCTCACGGGAGTCCTCGTCGTGGCCGTCTTCTCCGAGCGCCGCTTCTTCTCGGCGGGCGAACTCGAGCTCTTCCAGCGGCTCGCGAACGAGACGGCGCTGGCTCTCGGCAGCACCCGATCCTCCGAGGCGCTCGAAGCCGCGCTCGAGCGCGAGCGCCTCGTTGCCGCGATCTCGCACCAGGTTCGCTCCGAGCTCGACCTCGACGACGTGCTCGCAGTCGCCGTGAGAGAGACTGGTCGGGCGCTCAAGGTTTCCCGGTGCTTCATTCGTCTCGGCGAGCCGAGCGGAGCCATGCCGATCCACTCGGAATGGACGGCCACCGGTCACGATCCCGCGGGCGGCGCCGCGCCAAGCCTCCCGGCCTCGAACCTCGCGGCGCGAGAAAGGCGGACGGTCGCGATCGCCGACGTCGGCTCGGCAACCGAGCTGGACGACCCCGCACTCGGCGGCCGCGAGACGTTGTTCGAGCTTGGAACGAAGGCTGTGCTCGCTACCCCGATCCTCGTCTTCGACGACATGATCGGCGTCTTCGTACTCCACCGCTCCGAGGTCGGCCGCTGGACCGAAAGCGAGGTGGCGCTGGCCGAGTCCGTTGCGGGCGAGGCGGGGCTCGCGATCCACACCGCCCGCCTGCTCCGCGAGGAAGGACGGCGAGTCGACCGCCAGAGCGCCCTTCTGAAAGCGGCGCAAGTGGTGACGAGCGATCTTCGGTTCACGTCAGTGGTGCAGCGCCTGGTCGAGGAGGTCGCCGAGTTGCTCGGCGCCGATGCAGCCGATTGCTGGATTCTCGAAGCTCACCGCAACTCGCTCCGCTGCCGGGCAGTTTTTGGCCTGCCGGAGAAGGCCGTCGGCCGGAGGGTTCCGGCGGCCGGGACCCAGAAGGCGGCGATCGAGGACGGAAAGCCCGTGCTGAAGCGCAACTTCCGCGAGACCGAGGATCCTCCCCCGAGCACGTACTACTCGGAGTTCGAGGACGTGATGGTCGCACCTATTACGTGGCTCGGCGAGGTGCGGGGCGTGCTCGGTGTCTGCTCAGCGGAGGCTGGAAGGTTCGGGGAAACGGACCTAGAGCTCCTTGATGCCTATGCCCGTTTCGCCTCGCTTGCCTTCCACAATGCGGAGAGCTTCGAGGAGCGTGAGCGGCAGGCGCAGATCCAGCAGGGCTTCTATCGGATCGCAGAGGCACTGGGGTCGCCGCTCTCGTTCGACGAGACCGTCAACGCGTTGGCCCAGGCCGCTACGGAAGCCCTAGGCGGCATCGCGGCGTTCGTCTTGCGAGCGACCGGCGACAAGCTCGTCCTCGCCGGCTCCTACGACGTCCACGACGAGGTGGAGGCAGCGCTGCGCGAGGGTATCCGGGCTGACGAGGCTCCGCTGGCTGCGGCTACCCGCGAAGGGCGGCTGGTCACCTCTAGCGGTCTCACCGAGGACGAGCGCTTCGATTCCCGGTGGAGGGACCTTCTGGCGGCCAACAACGCCTGTGCGCTCCTCGCGGCCTCGGTGGAGGGCACGAACGGCGACCCGGGCTCTGTCGTCGTCCTCTTCGGGGAAGAGCGAGCCTTCACGGACGACGATCTTGCCCTGGCGGGGCACCTCAGCCGCGCGGCCCGCGGCGCGCTGGAGCGCAGCGAGCTGTTCGAAACCGAACGGCGCGGGCGCAGGCTTTCGCAGCGACTCGCAGCGGTCGGCGCCCGCGTCGTCACCGTGCTCGATCCTTCGGTCGTCCTCGAGGAGATTGTCCGCGAGGCTCCCGTCCTCCTCGATGCGGACGCAGCGACTGTCAGGCTCCTCGACGGCCAGGAGCTCGTCATCCGGGCGGCCGCCGGCGTGGAGGGCGATTCCGCCCACGATCTGGTCGGAACGCGCGCCGTCGTCGGGGCCGGCCTTCTCGGCGACGCGGTCCAGTCGCGTGCCGCCTCGATGCTCGACGACGTCGGCACGAGGCCCGATCTCGCAGATGGAGATCCCCTCCTTGCACGTGAGATGGCGGGATGTATCGCGGTGCCGATGATTGCCCACGGGGGTGGCCTGCACGGCGTGCTCTCCGTGTACACGGCGCGTCCGAGAGCGTGGCGCGAGGAGGAGGCACAGGCGCTCTCCGCGCTCGCCGCTGTCGCATCCGCCGGTCTTTCGAACGCCGAGCTCTATCAGCGCGTCGCAGAGGAAAAGGAGCGCTCGAACGCGATTCTTCTCAACATCGCCGACGGAATCGTGGCCGTCGATCGCGACGAGCGGGTCGTCCTCTGGAACGCCATGGCCGAGCGGATCACCGGCGTTCCGGCTACGGAGGCTCTCGGCAGGCGGATAGCCGAGATCCTCCAGCGCGATCTCGCAGGGGTCGCGCGAGGGCACGGGAGAGAAGAGCCGGTCACGATCAGCAGGGGCGGCAAGGACGTCTTCCTGTCCCTGACGGAAGCCGTGATGCTCGACCCGGGCGGCGCCGTCGGGGGACGCATCTTCGCCTTCCGGGACGTTTCGGGCGAGCGCGTGGTCGACCAGATGAAGTCGGACTTCGTCGCGACCGTGTCCCACGAGCTTCGGACGCCGCTCACATCGATCTACGGCTTCGCCGAAACCCTTCTTCGGAGCGATGTCGCCTTCA
>DATHAG010000131.1:0-4889 GCA_035296825.1 Gaiellaceae bacterium
CGCGCAAGCAGATGGCGGCCAGGATCACCGCCGTCAACGAGATCGCGCTCGACAAGCGTGACGTGGAGACGAGGCTCTCTCCGAAGGCTTACCTGCGGCTGACCAAGCGAGGCGCTCTGCCGCGCGACTTTGCGAAAGCCAAGTTCCCGAACCTCGAAGGGTTCTTGTTTCCGGCTACGTACTCATTCACGAAGAACACGACCACGCGCGGGCTCGTGAACATGCAGCTAGACGCTTTCACCAACGCCTGGGCGGGGGTCGACCTCAAGTACGCGGAGTCGAAGAACCTCAACGCCTACGACGTTCTCATCATCGCGTCGATGGTGGAGAAGGAGGTCCAGGTCCCGAAGGAGCGGCGCCTCGTTGCCGCCGTCATCTACAACCGGTTGAAAGCCGGGATCGCGCTCGGGATCGATGCGACCATTCGCTACGGCCTCAACATCCCGCCGACGAAGGCCATCCTGGAGAGCCAGCTCAACTCCGACTCGCCATACAACACGCGGAAGTTCATCGGGCTGCCGCCGAGGCCGATCGCGAATCCGGGGCTGGCCTCGATCCAGGCGGCGGCGCATCCCGCGAAGGTCAACTACACCTTCTTCATTCGCAAGCCGGACTGTCGGAGCCACTACTTCACGGCGAGCCAGGAGGAGTTCGACAACTACAGTCGCGAGGGGCTGAATTGCTGACGGGGGAGACGCGCCTCGTCGGCTTGCTCGGAAACCCCGTCTCGCACTCGCTCTCGCCCCGGATGCAGAACGCTGCCTTCGCGGCCCGGGGTCTGGATTGGGCTTATGTCCCCCTCCCGGTCGAACCAGCAGACCTCGAGGCCGCCGTCTCGGGGCTTGCAGCCCTGGGGTTCGCCGGCGCCAACGTGACGATTCCGCACAAGACCGCGATCCTGTCCTACTGCGACGAGCTCGACCGGGTCGCGGAACGCTCCGGTTCCGTCAACACGCTGGCCGTACGGGACGGGCGCGTGCTCGGGTCGAGCACCGACGGCCTCGCTGTGACGGATGCCGTTGCGGCCGAAGGCGCGCGGGTTCTAGTCGTAGGGGCTGGAGGGGCCGCCGTCGCCGTGGCAGTCGCGCTCCTGGACGGGGGAGCCGAAGGTGCCACCGTGGCGGCACGGGACACGGACCGGGCCCATGCGCTGGCGGCACGACTACTCGCGTTGTTCCCGGACAAAGAGATCGCTGCGGCGGATGCTTGGCCTCCCGAGGCGGCTGGCGCCACGCTCCTCGTCAACGCGACGCCGCTTCGCGATGAGCTCCCGGTGGAGCCACTCGCCGGCCAGGCGGTCGTCGACCTCGCTTACCGCACCGGTGGCGATCCGACGGCGCTGGTCGAGGCCGCTCGGGAGGTCGGCTGCGACCCGGTCGTGGACGGGCGGGACGTGCTGGTACGACAGGGCGCTGCGTCGTTCGAACTGTGGACCGGCGTGACCGCACCTGTGGACGTGATGCGTTTCGCGATTTCCGAAGGCGAGTACGCTACGAAGAACACGAAACGAGAGGAGTGAAATGCTGGAGACCTACTCCGAGCAACAGCTGCAGACCCTCGTCGGCTACGAGGTGAAAGACAGCGCCGGGGAGAAGGTCGGATACGTCGACCTCGTTTTCGTCGACGACGGGACCGGACAGCCCGAATGGATCGGGATCTGGAACGGTCTTCCCAACGGGCACCGCTATCTCGCGCCGCTTCAGGGCATCACACACGAGGGCGATTCGGTTCGCGTCCCCTGGACAAAGGAGCAGATCGAGTCCGCCCCCACCTATGACGAGCAGGACACGCGCGGCCTCGTCATCGGTAAGGACGATCATTTCGCGATCGCGGCCGAGCAGGAGGAAGCGGCTTACCGCCACTACGGGCTCGAGACTCCAGCGAGCGCGCTGGCGGGTACGCCCCGTCTTCGCGTCTGGGTCTACGAAGTCCGGGCCGAGCGCATCCGGGTCTGAGGCGCGGCCGGGGGCCGCACTAGGCTTCGCCGTGTGACCCTCGAGCTCAGCACTGCAGGCGAGTCCCACGGCCCGGCGCTCGTCGGCATCCTGATCGGACTCCCGGCCGGGTTGAAGCTCGACCGGGAGGCGATTCAGGTCGACCTGGCGCGCCGCCAGGAGGGCTACGGCAGAAGCCCTCGCCAGCAGATCGAGACAGACCAGGTCGAGGTCTTGGCCGGGCTCCGGCATGGACGCACGCTCGGGACGCCTCTGGCACTGGTCGTGCCGAACCGCGATCACAAGAACTGGACCTGGGGGATGAGCCCCTGGCCTCCGGAGGGGGAGGCGTCCGGCAAGGGCAGGGAAGCGGTCACGCTCCCGCGTCCCGGGCATGCCGACCTTGCCGGTGTCATGAAGTACGGCCACGACGACGTGCGGAACGCACTCGAGCGTTCGAGTGCGCGCCATACGGCTGTGATCGTCGCGGCGGGCGCGGTCGCCAAGGCTCTCCTGCACGAGATCGGCATCACCGTAGGCGGCTCGGCGATCGCCGTAGGCGGTGCCGAGGGCACCGGGATCCGCGATGCGATCGACGCCGCGCGCGGCGAGCGAGACACGCTCGGCGGTCTCGTCGAAGTCAGAGCCCAGGGTGTGCCGCCCGGGCTCGGGTCCTACGCGACGAAGGAGGAGCGCCTGGACGCTCGCCTTGCATGGACCCTCCTCGGGACGCAGGCGGTAAAGGGCGTCGAGATCGGGGACGGGTTCGCGCTGGCGAGCCTGCGGGGCTCGGAAGCCCACGACGAGATCCTGCGAGACGACGCCGGCTACCGCCGCGAGACGAATCGAGCGGGAGGGATCGAGGCGGGAGTCTCAAACGGGGAGGAGATCGTCGTCCGGGCGGCGATGAAGCCGCTGCCGACGTTGATGCGACCGCTTCGCTCCGCAGACCTCGCGACCGGGGAGCCCGCCGAGGCCCTCGTAGAGCGGTCGGACGTCGCCGCGGTCGAGCCGCTCGCGGTTGTTGCGGAGGCGTGTGTCGCGCTCGAGCTTGCCCGCGCCGCCAAGGAGAAGTTCGGCGGCGACGCGGTCGGAGACTTCGTCGCGGCCCACCGCGCGTACGTGGAGCGGATCCCCTGGTCTCCGAGGTAGGGGCGCTCGGGAAGCATCTCGTCCTGATCGGCTTCATGGGGGCGGGGAAGTCGACCGTCGGGCGCGAGGTCGCCCTGCTGACAGGGCGGCGCTTCGTGGACACGGACGAGGAGATCGTACGCCTGCACGGGCCCATTCCGGCGCTCTTCGAGCGCGGTGAGCACGAATTCCGACAGATCGAGGAGCGGGCCGTTGCCGAGGCGCTACGAGAGCCTGAGCCGGGCGTCCTCGCGCTGGGCGGAGGGGCGATCCTCTCGGAGGCGACTCGCGGGCTCCTGCGCCAACGCGCTTGGACGGTGTGGCTGCGTGTCGATCCGGACGTCGCCTGGGAACGCGTTGGCGATGCAGACCGGCCGCTTGCCCAGGAGGAATCCGCATTTCGCCGGCTCTACGAGGAACGAGCTCCTGTCTACGCCGAGACCGCCGACGCGATTGCGGTGGATGTGGAGGACGTGCTCCTCGCGGGTCTCGCCGTGAGGCTCGTCGATCCCTCGGCCCCGGTCGGTGTCCGGGGCGACGCCCTCGTCGCAGACGAGCGCGTCCTCGGCCTCCATCCCCTCGACCTGGGATGCGAGACCTATCCGGTGCCGGCAGGAGAGGCTGCCAAGCGGATCGACGTCGTGCAGAGGCTCTGGGAGACCCTCGAGCTCGACCGGGGCGACACGCTCGTGGCCTACGGCGGTGGAGCCACAACGGATGTCGCCGGGTTCGTCGCGTCCTCCTACAAGCGCGGCGTGAGCTGGATCGCGTGGCCGACGACGCTGGTGGGGCAGGTTGACGCTGCGATCGGCGGCAAGACGGGCATCGATCTCGAGACGGGCAAGAACCTCGTCGGCGCGTTTCACTACCCCACACGCGTCCTGATCGACCCGGAGCTCCTGAACACTCTTCCCGTCGAGGAACGCCGGGCCGGCATGGCGGAGGTGGTCAAGACCGGGCTCCTTGCGGGGCAGCCGCTCTGGGAGCTCCCGGACGAGGAGATGGTGCGAGCCTGCGCAGCCTTCAAGGCGGCCGTCTGCCTCGCGGACCCCTTTGAGCTGACCGGACGGCGCGCGATTCTGAACCTCGGGCACACGTTCGCTCACGCGCTCGAGGCGGCGTCGGGCTTCGAGCTTCGACACGGTGACGCCGTCGCCCTCGGCCTCCTCGCTGCGCTGCGCCTGTCCGGCCTGGACACGGACGTCGTCGATGAGCTGCTCCGGCCCGAGCCGGTCTCGGTCGATGAGAAGCGGGCCTGGGCGGCGCTCCGGCGGGACAAGAAAGCGGCCGAGGGCCGTGCGCGCCTCGTCCTTCTCGAGGAGATCGGGAAGCCGATCTTTCCGGTCGAGCTGCCTGACGAAGACATCCGGCGTGAGCTGGATGCACTGATCGCGAAGTAGACTCGCCCCCGTGCAGGTGGCCGTTCTGAACGGGGTGAATCTCGACGTGCTCGGCGAGCGCGACGCAACCCTCTACGGCGGCATCGGCCTCGGCGACCTCGAGACGCGGATCTACGGGTGGGCGAAAGAGGTCGGCCTGACGGTCCGCTGCCTCCAGACGAACCACGAGGGCCAGTACGTCGAGTGGTGCCACGACGTGCGCCGGTGGGCCGGAGGCGTCGTGGTCAATCCGGGCGCCTGGACGCACTACAGCTACGCGATTCGTGATGCGCTCGAGATCGTCGAGGTACCAGTGATCGAGGTCCACCTCTCGGACATCACAGAGCGGGAGGATTGGCGCAAGGTGTCCGTGATCGAAGACGTCGTCACCTCCCGGATCCTCGGCAAGGGCCCGGAGGGCTACAAGGAAGCGTTGGAGCTCCTG
>DATHAG010000132.1:0-3757 GCA_035296825.1 Gaiellaceae bacterium
AGTCGACGCCGTCGCGGAGGAACTCAGCGTTGAAGCCGATCACGAACTCCTCGCCGGTGTAGGCCGCAGGCATCGTCTCCTGCGTCTCGCCAACGTCCTGAGTCTGGGCCGAGACGGTCAGCTCGCCTTCGGCCAGCCGGAGGCGCAGCGGCGAGTTGCGGAGCGCGAGCACCGAGGCGCGGCGAACGACGTCGGCGAGCTCCGACTTCGGCAGCGTCAGCTCGACCTCGAACGTCTCCGGCAGCAGCTGGCGGTAGTTCGGAAACTGCCCGTCGATCCTTCGTGTTGTGAGCCAGGCTCCTGTCTCGTCGTCCGAGCGCACGCCGAAGACGGCGTGGTTCTCGTGCACGCCGAGCTCGACGGTGTCGCCGGCCGCGAGCCGCGAGAGTTCCGTGAGGGCGCGGGCGGGAATGATCGCTTCGAGCTCCGGCGCGGCCTCACCGAGTTCGGTCTCCTTGACGGAGAGCCGGTAGGAGTCGGTCGCCACCATGACGAGCTTGCCGGCCTCGAAGCGGACGAGGATGCCGGTCAGGACCGGGCGCGACTCATCGCGCGAAGCGGAGCGGGCAACCCGGTCGACGGTCTCGAGCAGCGCCTCGCGGTCGATCGAATGAAGCTGGGCGTCCACCGCCGGCAGCCGCGGGAAATCCTCGGCGTTGAAGACGTGCAGCCGCGAGTTGTACGAGCCGGAGACGATCTTGACCGTGCCCTCCTCGGGGCGGTACTCGATCGTGACTTCCCTCTCGGGCAGGAGACGCGCGAGCTCGACGAGCGGTTTGCCCGGGATCACGACCGCGCCGTCGCCCTCGACCTCGGCGTCGAGCGTCGTCCGCAGCGACAGCTCCATGTCGGTGGCCGCGAGCGTGAGCGTCCCCCCGTCGGCGCTGAGCAAGATCCCGGAGAGCACTTGCACGGTGCCCCGGCTCGAGACGGCGCGGGAGACGATTCCCAGCTTCGCGACGAGCTCGTCGCGGGCAACGCTGATCTTCATCCCGGTGCCTGTCGCCATCGCCGCCATCGTCCCATTTTCGCCGAGCTGCGGCTCCGCTGCTGCTCCCGCCGTCTCTATCTCCATAAGTCTTTAAATCCTCTCGTAGAAGTCGTAGGGAGTGTGGACGAGGGGGAAGACGGAGCAATTCGGCTCCGTGAGCGCGGTTGCGCGGTGGGTCCCGACGGTGGAGAACGCCAGGGTTTCAACAGGCTTATCCGCGATTCGGCAGGTTCCCACAGAAATCACCCGGCCTGCTTGATCCGTGCGGTCAGCTCCTGCACAAGGTTGTACACAGAGCGGTCCTCGCGGATCATCCCTTCGATCTTCGCGTTCGCGTGCATCACGGTCGTATGGTCGCGGCCGCCGAACTCCTTGCCGATCTTCGGCAGCGACGAGTCCGTGAGCGCGCGCGAGAGATACATCGCGACCTGGCGCGGGTAGGCGATCGATTGCGACCGCTTCGCGCTGCAGAGCTCGTTCACGGTCATCCCGAAGCGCTCGGAGACGGTCTCCTGGATCCGGCGAATCGAGATCTCGACCGACTGGCCCTGGGGGAACACGTCCTTGAGCACGTCCTCCGCCAGTTCGACGGTCATCGGCCGCCCGGTCAGCGACGAGAACGCGACCACGCGGGTGAGCGCGCCCTCGAGCTCCCGGATGTTGGTCGTCACCCGCTCGGCGACGTACGTGAGTACGTCCGGATCGGGAACGTGGATCCGGTCGGTCTTCTCCTTCTTGCGCAGAATCGCGATCCGGGTCTCGAGGTCGGGCGGCTGGATATCGGTGATCAGCCCCCACTCGAAGCGCGAGCGCAGCCGCTCCTCGAGCGTCGCGATCTCCTTCGGCGGCCGGTCGGACGAGATCACGATCTGCCGGCCCGCCTCGTAAAGCGAGTTGAAGGTGTGGAAGAACTCCTCCTGGATCCGCTCCTTGCCCTCGAAGAACTGGACGTCGTCGACGAGGAGGACGTCATAGGTGCGGTAGCGCTGCTTGAAGCCCTCGATCCGCTTGTCGCGCAGCGAGTTGATGAAGTCGTTCATGAATGTCTCGCTCGTGACGTAGCGGGCCGTGAGCCCGCTGCCGTGCTCGCCGACGTACTGGCCGACCGCCTGGAGCAGGTGCGTCTTCCCGAGCCCGGTCCCGCCGTAGATGAAGAGCGGGTTGTAGGCCTGCGCCGGCGCCTCGGCGACGGCAAGCGCTGCGGCGTGGGCGAAGCGGTTCGAGGAGCCGATCACGAAGAGGTCGAACGTGTACTTCAGGCTCATCGAGCCGCTCGCGGCGGGCTCCGGGGCACGCTGTTGGACGGGCTGCTCGAGCGCTCCGTCGACGGCGTGCTCCGCGAGCACCTCGTCGCGCACGCTCAGATGGATCCGGCGCTCATGGCCGGTCGCGTCCTTGACGGCCGCGCGAATCAGGCCGAGGAAGTGGCCCTCGATCCATTCCCGCGCGAAGTCGTTCGGAACCGAGAGCACGAACGCGTCGTCACTGAGCCCGACCCCCTCCGTGCTGCCGAACCAGTTGTTGAACGTCGCTTCGTTCAGCGCCCCCTTGAGCCGACTCGAAACCTCGTTCCACAGGGTCTCTGCGGTCAGCTCGATCTGGTGCTCCACGCCGGGGCCGGCTCCTTGCATCGGGGGTCGGAGAGCGGCGAGCATAGCAGCGTCTCCCGGCGCTCTCAACATCCCGTGCCGAGAGTAAAACACGCGAAATTGCAGGGGTTTTCGCACGTCCACACGATAATCCACAGCTGTGGAAAACCTGTGGGAGACGGTGCCCGACGATGGTCGTTTGCGGGTGTTTTCGCGGACCCACGCGGGGTGTGGATAACCGGTTTTCAGGTGCCTCGTCTATACTGGCGCTCCGCCTCGCGGCGGGCTCGCTTTCTCTCGACTCGGAGACATTCTCTTTGAAGCGCACCTACCAGCCCAACGTCCGTCGCCGGAAGCGCAAGCACGGCTTTCGCGCCCGCATGTCGACCCGCGCCGGGCAGGCGATTTTGAAGCGCCGGCGGGCCAAGGGCCGCAAGCGGCTCTCGGCCTGACCTCGCCCGACTATCCTCGCCCCGTGCAGCGCCGCCACCGCCTGTCCCGCTCGCGGGACTTCGACGCCGTCTACCGCAGCGGCCGCTCGGCCTCCACGCGATTCCTCATCCTCTACTGGTTCCCGCGGGACGACGGGGACTCGGACGAGCCGCGCCTCGGGCTCGCGGTGCCGAAGTCGGTCGGGAACGCCGTCGTCCGCAACCGCGTCAAGCGCCAGTTGCGCGAGACGTGGGCGGAGCTCGCCGACCGGGCTCGACCCGGACACGACTACGTGCTCGTGGCGAGGCCGGGACTGGCGGAGCCCGCGGACACGCGCGGACACGAGTGGCTCGCCGAACGCGTGACCGAGGTGCTCGAGAAGGCCGCCGCGTGAAGTACCTGGGCGTCGGCTTGGTCTACGCGTGGCGGTACACGTTCGGCTTGCTGACGCCGGCGAACACCTGCAAGTACCACCCGAGCTGCTCGCAATACGCGCTCGACGCCTTGCATGCGCACGGGCTCGTGAAGGGCTCGGCCAAGGCCGGCTGGCGTCTGCTCCGCTGCAATCCGTGGAGCCACGGGGGAGTCGATCCCGCGTGATCGTCGCCGGCATCCTCACCCCGCTCGAGGACCTGCTCACGTGGGTGCTGACGCACCTGCACGAGTCGGTCGGGCTCACCTGGGCCTGGTCGATCGTCGCGCTCGTCGTGATCGTCCGGATCCTGCTCGTGCCGCTGACCGTCCG
>DATHAG010000133.1:0-31269 GCA_035296825.1 Gaiellaceae bacterium
AGGGCTCGGTCAGTTCGACCTGCTCCACGCCTTCCGTGGCGGTCAGGAACGCGATTCGCTTGCCTTGCAGCTCGCTGCTCATGCCAACCTCCTCGACTAGTTCGTCCCGATTTGCGTACCGCCGCGACTCGCGGCTAAACATGCTTGCGTCCGTCCGGCCTACCGGCTTAGATACGCCGTCGGTGAACCGCTACGAGTGGCTTCTCTTCTTCCACATCGCCGCCGCGATTGTTTGGCTCGGTGGTGGCGTGGCGATACAGGGGCTGGCGATCCGGGCGAATCGCGCCGACGATCCTGCCCGTATGGTCACGATCGCGCACGAAGCCGAGTGGTTTGGCTTGAGGGTCTTCTTGCCGTCCTCGCTCACCGTGCTGGTCCTCGGGGTCATCTTGACCGTCGACGGGCCCTGGGACTTCGGCCAGACGTGGATCGTCCTTGCCCTGATCGGTTACGGGCTTTCCTTCGTGACCGGGGCCGCCTTCCTCGGCCCCGAGTCCGGGCGTATCGGGAAGCTGCTCGCTGCGGAGGGGCCCGACTCCCCGGCCGTTCGGGCCCGGATCCAGCGCATCTTCCTCGTCTCCAGGATCGAGCTGGTGCTCCTGTACCTGATCGTGCTCGACATGGTCCTCAAGCCGGGCCTCTAGGCCGGATCAGCTTCCAGCTCGATCAGGACGTCGCCCCCCGCGACGCGGTCGCCCTCGCCCACGTGCACGCGGCCGACCGCGCCGTCGTGAGGCGAGACCAGCGGCGTCTCCATCTTCATCGCCTCGAGAACGAGCAGTGGCTGACGAGCCTCGACCCGCGCACCCGCCGCCACGAGCACGCGGATCACGGTCCCGGGCATCGGCGCGGTAACCGCACGCTGGTCCCCCGGCGCGAGCTCCGCGGAACGTGACGTGTCCTCCACCCGCGGTGGTCGGCCTACGGCTGCTCGGGCTCGGTTCAGGCGCCACCCGCCCGCCCACACTTGGGGCACGTCGACGGGGGTCGAGAGCGGCGGGTTCTCCGTGAGAAAGGCGGTGGTCGCACGTCCCGCGCGCAGTTCCGGATGGGAGACGAGCCACCGCAGGAAGGCCAGGTTCGTGGTGACCCCAGTGACCGTCGTCTCGGCGAGCGCTGCGGCGAGCTGGTCCAGCGCCTCCTCACGCGTCTCCGCATGCGCCACGAGCTTGGCGATCATCGGGTCGTAGGCGACGGGGACTTCGTCTCCCGCTTCGACCCCCGGATCCACCCGGACGCCCTCCGGGAGCCGCAGCCGCTCGAGCCGCCCCGCCTGCGGAAGGAAGGAGCGTGGATCCTCTGCGTAGAGCCGGGCCTCGACCGCGTGCCCGGAAACGGCGGGGTTGCCGGGGGCGAGCTGCTCCCCGCTCGCGACGCGGAGCTGCTGTTCCACGAGATCGACGCCGGTCACGGCCTCGGTCACCGGGTGCTCCACCTGGATCCGCGCGTTCAGCTCGAGGAAGAAGAACTCCTCGTCCTGGACGACGAACTCGGCGGTCCCGGCCCCGACGTAGCCGAGCTCTCGTGCGAGCTCGACCGCCGCTGCGGTCATCGCATCGCGCATGTCGACGACGAGCTCCGGCGCCGGGGACTCCTCGAGGACCTTCTGGTGACGTCGCTGGACGGAGCAGTCGCGCTCGCCCAGATGAAGGATCGTCCCGTGCTTGTCCGCGAGGAGCTGCACCTCGACGTGCCGCGGGCGCTCGAGGTAGCGCTCGAGGAAGACCGTCTCGTCTCCGAAGCCTGCTTTCGCTTCGCGACGGGCGGCCGCGCGTGCCTCGTCGAGCTCGTCTGGGGTCCGAACGACCCGCATCCCGCGCCCCCCTCCGCCTGCTGCAGCTTTGACCAGGAGGGGGAACCCGACCTCCTCGGCCGAGCCGGACGGCAGAACAGGGACACCGGCCCTCGCCGCCGAACGCTTCGCCTCGAGCTTGTCGCCGGCAGCCCCGAGGATCTCCTGCGGCGGCCCGACCCAGATGAGTCCGGCAGCTTCCACCGCGGCGGCGAAGCTTGCGCTCTCGGCCAGGAAGCCGTAGCCCGGATGGACAGCGTCGGCGCCGCTCTCCCGCGCAGCCCGGACATGCTCATCGGGGTCGATGTAGCTCCCGATCTCCTGCACCTCACTGCTTCGGCGCGTGTGAAGGGCGCCGGCGTCATCGGGTGCCGCGACTGC
The DNA here is from genome assembly GCA_035296825.1 of Gaiellaceae bacterium. Taxonomy (GTDB): domain Bacteria; phylum Actinomycetota; class Thermoleophilia; order Gaiellales; family Gaiellaceae; genus DASQGA01. The sequence continues at coordinate 2,174 of DATHAG010000133.1, forward strand.
CACCGTCGCGATGCCGAGCCGGTCGCAGGTTCGAAAGATCCGAGCAGCGATCTCGCCGCGGTTCGCGACTAGGAGCTTTCGGATTTCCACCCGGGCTCCCGCTTCTCGAGGAAGGCGCGAAGCCCGTCCTGACCCTCGGCACTCGTGCGCCGCTCGGCAGCCCGGTGCGCCACCTCTGGCACGCCGGGCCTCTCCCGAAGGAGGCGCTTCGCCTCGCGAGCAGCGATCGGGCCCGCCTCGAGCAGCTCCCCAACCACGTGGTCGACAGCTTGGTCGAGATCGGACGCGACCTCGTGAACGAGCCCGATGCGGAGCGCCGTGGCGGCGTCGAATCGCTCTCCGGTCAGGAAGTAACGCCGCGCTGCGCCGGGCCCGATCCGGGCCAGGACGAAGGGCGAGATGACCGCGGGCACGATGCCGAGCCGCACTTCCGAGAACGCGAACACGGCGTCCTTTGCCGCGATCGCCACGTCCACGCAGGCCAGCAGGCCGGAGCCGCCGCCGAGCGCATGGCCCTGAACCCGTGCCACGACGGGCGCGGGGCAGGAGTCGACCGCTTCGAACATGGCGTGGAGGCGCATCGCGTCCTCGACGTTCTCGTCGTAGTCGAGGTCGATCGCCGCGCGCTGCCAGTCCACGTCGGCTCCGGCGCAGAAGCTCCGCCCCTCACCCTCGAGCCGGACCGCGCGTGCGTCCTCGACGTCGTCGAAGGCCTGCGTCAGCTCTGCGATCAGGGCCGCGTCGAACGCGTTCCGGCGCTCGGGGCGGGCAAGCGTGATGCGGAGGACGGGCCCCTGCCGCTCGGTCCGGAGCGCGCTCATCGGCGGCAGCTTAGAGTCCACGTCGTGCTCAAGGGTGCGCTGGCAGCTGCTGTGACGCCGCTTCGGGACGGGGGAGAGGCGCTCGACGAAGCTCCCTTCGGTGCATACGTCGAGTTCCTGGCCACGGCGGGGCTCGACGGGGTCCTGGCGCTCGGGACGACGGGCGAGGGGATCCTGCTCCACCCGGACGAGCGCCGGCGCGCCGCAGAGCTCTTCGTGGCAAGCGCCGGCGAGCGACTCGACGTCGCCGTCCACTGCGGGGCGCAGACCACGCGCGAAACCATCGCGCTCGCGCGACACGCCGCGGAGACGGGCGCAGCCGCGGTCGCCGTGATCGGACCCCCCTACTACCCGCTCGACGAGCAGGCTCTTCTGGCGCATTTCAGCGCCGCGGCGCAGGCGTGCGCGCCGCTTCCGTTCTATCTGTACGAGTTCGCCGATCGGAGCGGGTACGCCGTGCCGGTCAGTGTCATAGAGAGGTTGCGGGAGCAGGCGCCGAACCTCGCGGGCCTCAAGGTCTCGGATGCGCCCTTCGACCGCTTCTCGCCTTATCTTCTGGAGGGCCTCGACGTCTTTGTGGGCCCAGAGGCTCTCATCGTGGAAGGACTGGAACGAGGCGCCGCCGGAGCCGTTTCCGGCCTCGCGAGCGCCTTCCCGGATCTTGTCGGCGAGCTCGTGCGCAATCCGAGTCGGGCGACCGGCAAGCGGGTGGCGGCTGTCCGGGCCCGGCTGCAGGCTCTGCCCTTCCAGGCGGCGCTCAAGCGGACACTTGCGCGCCGGGGCGTCCCGCTCGCAGAGGCTGTCCGCGCCCCGCTGCGCGGCCTCACGGCGGATGAGCGCCGCGACCTCGACACGTTCCTCGACGGCGACACCATCTGATGCCGCGAATCGTCGTCGGCGGGGCTGGCGCGATCGGAGCCTCGATCGCCTATCACCTCGCGTTGGCGGGAGCGGAAGATGTCGTCCTGGTGGATCGGGACACCGTCGGCTCGGGCGCAACCAGCAAGGCGATGGGAGGCGTCCGTCAGCAGTTCTCGACCGCGGCCGAGGTCCGGCTGGCGCAGGAGAGCATTCGCTTCTTCGAGGAGCTCGGACCGCCCTTCTTCGACCAGGTCGGGTATCTCTTTTTTGCGACGACCGCAGCCGGGCTCGCCGATCTCGAGGCGCGCCGTCACGTGCAGGTCGGACTGGGGGTTCCCGTTCAGCGCCTCGATCCGGGTGAGATCGCTGAGACTGCGCCGGGCGTGGCTGTCGACGACGTCGTCGGAGGCGTCTTCTGCGCCGAGGACGGCGTCGCGGACCCATCGGCCGTCACGCGGGAGCTCGTGAGGCGTGCCGTCGAGCTCGGTGTGGATCTGCTCGAGCGGACCGCTCTGGACGAGGTCGAGGCCGATATCGCCGTGGTCGCGTGTGGCCCACATTCGGGAGAGGCAGCGAAGCGACTCGGTGCCGAAGTCGCGATCAGACCTCTTCGGCGTCAGCTCATCGAGACGGGTCCGGTGCCGGGACTTCACGAGGCGCTTCCCATGACCGTGGAAACCGAGACGGGGTTCCACTTCCGGCGGCGGGGCGACCGGCTGATCCTCGCCATGGCCGACGCACGACCGCGCTGGGGCGAGGAGGAAACCGTCGACGAATCTGTGCTGGGCGACCGCCTCGAGCGCCTTCGGGCCCGGTTTCCGGCCGCCGGCGACGTCGAGATCTCGAGGGCATGGGCAGGGCTGTACGACATGACACGCGATGCGCATCCGGTAATCGGCTGGCTCGGCGAGGGCGTTTACGCCGCCTGCGGCTTTTCCGGGCACGGCTTCATGCAGTCCCCGGCCGTGGGTCGAGCCGTCGCCGAGGAGCTCCTGAACGGTCAGTCCGAGCTCGACCTCACCCCCTACCGCCCCGAACGTCTCGCAGACGCCACCGGGTCCGAGGAGGAGGTCGTTCTCTAGGGTTCGCCAATGAGGTGGGCGACTCTGCCCGGCGTCAGGCGCTCCCACATGCGCAGATAGACGCCGAGCTCGGCCCGTGCGACCTTGGGGTCGAGCGCGCCCGGAGGGTGGATCACGAGGACTCCGTCCTCGCGAACCTCGGCGGCATACGAGGTCCGTCCGAGAAATGAGAGTAGGCTCCTCTCGAGACATGTATCGGAAACCTGGACCTCGAGAATGGGACGCGCTTCCTGCGTGCCGCGGCGCGACAGGGTCCTCTTTGTGGGTTCCTTCCATGACAACATGAGAGTCGGACCCGGGGGATGCGTGGGCTTCGGCCGGTTCTTTCCCCCCCGCCGTCGTCCACGCGAACCCGGGTCCTCCACCTCTTAGAGCCCGGAAAGCGCGCGAACTTGCACCCGACCAAAACCCGCACCCAGAATCCGAACCGGAACCCGAACCGGAAACCGAACCCGAGCCCTCTCCCAGAGAGGGTGAGAAATTTTGGGTTTTTGGGCACTGAACGCCCATGAGCTCCGGCGTCGAGCCGTTGCCGCAGCGTCTTGACGATCGCTCGTTCGAGCGTCTCTACAGGCGGCATCTTCCGGAGATCTATCGCTACGTGCTTCGCGATGTCGGAAACCGAGCCGACGCGGAGGAGGTCACCCAGAACGCGTTTCTCGATGCCTACCGGGCCCTTGGGCGCGGCCATACGCCCGAGAAGCCCCGCGCCTGGCTCTTCGGCATCGCGAAGAATGCCACGCGGCGGCGCTATCGGACGCTCTCTCGCCGGCCGCACGAGGTTGAGCTGGAGCACGAGGTCGCGGAGTCGGTAGCTGAAGAGGAGCGTCCGCAGCTCGAGGAGCTGCAGGATGCCGTCCGCTCACTGCCCCCCACGCACCAGCAGGCTCTCTTCCTCCGTGAGATCGAAGGGCTCTCCTACGTAGAGATCGCAAACAGAATGGATCTATCGCATGCAGCGGTCGAGACCATCCTGTTCCGCGCTCGACGGTCGCTGCGCGGGCGGCTCGAAGAGGCCGGCATTCGCCCGGCCGCCCAGCCGGCGGCCTCGCGGAGGCGGAGACTTGCCGGGCTCGCGTTTCTCCCGGCCGGTCTGCTTCGCCAGCTCGAGAGGGTGGCCCTCGAGGCGGAGCGCGCCGGGCTCATGCTCAAGACGGCGGGCGCGACGGCTGCGGTCATCCTGGGTGCGGGGATCACCGTTGCGGTCGTTCCGCTCGGAGCTGCGAACGAGCCTGAGCAGGCGGTCACAATGCCAAAGGCGACGACGATGCCGGGCGACGACGCAACCCTCACGCTCTTCACGAGCGTGTTTTCCGCGAATCCCTCGCAAGACGCTGCGGGCACGGGCGCCACGGACCTGGTTCAGGGCTCTGGCATTAGTGGGTCCGAGGAAGTCGACGGAAAGGACGCCGATTCGGCGGTGCAGGCGGCCGCAGGCGACGCGACGAGCTTAATCGGAGGCTCCGGGCTGGGGGTCTTAGACACGAGCGTTCCGGCGGTCACGACTCCGGCCGTCTCGACACCTGCGATCTCGACTCCGGCCGTTTCGATACCGGCGATCACGATTCCGTCTCTCACGACGCCTTCAGTCTCGACCACGCTTATCACCGAGACTGCCCTCCCCGAAGTCGACGTTCCCGAAGTCGAGGTCCCCGACCTGCCGGTAACGACCGGCGGCCTCCCCCTCCCGTAGACGTAATTACATCCGGAAGATGCCGAAGGTCGTCTCGGGGATCGGCGCGTTGAGGCTCGCCGAGAGCCCGAGAGCAAGCACGCGGCGGGTGTCGGCGGGGTCGATGACACCGTCGTCCCAGAGTCTCGCGGTCGAGTAGTACGGGCTCCCCTCGCGCTCGTACTTCTCCCGGATCTCCTCCGGATCCGAGCGCCCGACGGCGGAGAGTACGGTCGCCGCCTGTTCGCCGCCCATGACGCTGATTCGGGCGTTCGGCCACATCCAGAGCTGGCGGGGGGAGTAGGCCCGGCCGCACATCCCGTAGTTCCCCGCTCCGAACGAGCCACCGATGATGACAGTGAACTTTGGCACCTCGGCACACGCGACGGCCGTGACGAGCTTCGCTCCGTCCTTCGCGATCCCGCCTGCCTCGTACGCCTTTCCAACCATGAACCCCGTGATGTTCTGGAGGAAGACGAGTGGGAGCCGGCGCTTGCAGGCGAGCTCGACGAAATGCGCACCCTTGAGCGCGCTCTCCGAGAACAGGACGCCGTTGTTCGCGAGGATCGCGACGGGCAGCCCCTCGATCCGAGCGAAGCCGCACACGAGCGTCTCTCCGTAGAGCTCCTTGAACTCGTGGAACCGGCTGCCGTCTACGACCCTGGCGATCACTTCGCGCACGTCGTAGCCGACGCGGTAGTCCTCGGGAACGATCCCGTACAGCTCGGCTGGGTCGTACAGGGGAGCTTCAGCCTCCACGGCCGTCCAGGGTGGCTCGGGCCGCCTGTAGCCAAGCTGGGCGACGATCGACCTGGCGATCGCGAGCGCGTGCTCATCGTCGGCGGCATAGTGATCCGTGACGCCCGAGACCCGTGAGTGGACGTCCGCGCCGCCCAGCTCCTCGGCGGTCACCTCCTCGCCCGTGGCGGCTTTTACGAGCGGCGGCCCGCCCAGGAAAATCGTGCCCGTGCCCTCGACGATCACCGTCTCGTCGCTCATGGCGGGCACGTACGCGCCGCCGGCGGTGCACGACCCCATGACCACAGCGATCTGCGCGATTCCCTTGGCCGACATGCGAGCCTGGTTGAAGAAGATGCGGCCGAAGTGGTCACGGTCGGGGAAGACCTCGTCCTGGAGAGGGAGAAAGGCGCCGCCAGAATCGACGAGGTAGATGCACGGCAGGCAGTTCTGCTCTCCGACCTCTTGGGCACGAAGGTGCTTCTTGACCGTGAGCGGGTAGTAGGTTCCGCCCTTGACGGTCGCGTCGTTCGCGACGACGACGCACTCCCGACCCTCGATGGCTCCGATGCCGCAAACGATTCCGGCGCCAGGAGCATCGCCGTCGTAGAGGTCCCACGCGGCGAGCGCGTTCAGCTCGAGGAACGACGAACCAGGGTCGAGCAGGCGGTCGACCCGATCCCTGGCCGCAAGCTTCCCCCGTGTCCGGTGACGCTCGACGGACTCGGTTCCGCCACCCTGCGCGACCTGCTCGCTGCGCGCGCGGAGCTCGGCGACCAAAGCCTCCATCCGGGACCGGTTCGCCTCGAACTCTTGTGTTGCCCGGTCGATGCGCGAATCGAGGATCGCCACGGGCGGGAAGCCTACGGGACAAGCCGCAATGGTTCGCGCCTAAACGCCAAAGGCCCGTGCTCGAGGCCTTTGGCGTCCTCGTCCCCGAGAGGGTTCTGTCAGGCCGGCTGTGGCCTCCGCCCGCCGAGGCCCAGGAAGGACAGCGCCTGGAGCATTGCGACCGGCTGGGCGAACGTGATGATCGTAGGCACGTGGTTGCGGTTGCGCTCGACCTTCGCGGCTAGGCGCGCCACATCCGCCTCCCGCAGAAGATCCGCCTGCCTCTGGCGAGCGAGCTCTCGATGGATAGACGGGCTGATCACGGCTCCTCCTCTTCGCTTGTGTCCACAGGACGGTGCGCCGGCCGCGGTTCTTCCCTCCCTGGCGGCGGCGTGGGAGGATGACCGAGTGAGTGCGCCCACCGGGGCTTCTGAGGAGCTGGTCGATGCCACGCTGGGGTCGTTCATGGAGCGCGTTGCGAGCCCCAACGACTCCCTCGGCGGCGGATCTGCAGCGGCGGTCGTGGTCGGCATCGCCGCCGCTCTCGTCGGGATGGCTGCCCGAGCCTCGTCTGAATGGAACGAGGCAGCCGGCGCGATCGTCCAGGCGGACGAGTTGCGCTCGCGGTCAGCACCGCTTGCGCAAGCCGACGCTGATGCCTACGCCGATGCCCGCGAAACATTGAGGCGGCGGGCGACGCTCTCGCCCGAGAGCCGCGACGAGACCATCCGCAAGGTGCTCGTCGAAGCAGCTGAAGTCCCACTCCTCATTGCGACCATAGCCTGCGACGTGACGGCTCTAGCCGCTCATGTTGCCGAGAACGGAGCCGGCGAGATTCGTGGCGACGCTGCTGTCGCAGCTGTTCTCGCGGAGGCGGCAGCGCGCGCGGTTGCGAACCTCGTGCAGGTCAACCTCGCCACCATCCCCGACGACGAGCGCGTCAGGCGCGCACACCGGTTGGTCTCGGAGAGCGCAACACACGCTCGGCGCGCGCTCGCGGAAAGCTCCTAGCCCAGCCCGGCTGAGGCGGTGAGGAGCCGGCGGCGATAACGGTCTCGCCACTCGAGGCGGCGGCTAGCAGCGATCTGGGAGGCAAGTTCCCCGGTGCGCGCGCGGCGCAGGAGGTCGGCGTATCGGACGCTTTCCAGCGGGCTTCCATCCTGGTGAGTTCGTTCTCGCTTCACATCGAGTAGACGCCCGGGGTGGATAAGTTCTTCCCTCAGGGCGAGAATTCCGCGAAGATCCATGCGTCAGATGTCTCTTGCCTCTCTCACCGACGCTCGTCTGGTTGCCCGCTGTCGAACCGGCGAGCAGGCGGCATGGGCGGAACTCGTCGATCGGTTCTCCCGATACGTGTACGCGATCGCGACGCAGGCCTACAGACTGGGGCCGGACGACGCGGAAGAGGTTTTCCAGGAGGTCTTCGCGCGCGCCTATGAGCACCTTGACCGGCTTCGTGACGATTCGGCGATCCGGCCGTGGATCGGACAGCTGACCCGGCGTCTCTCCATCGACCGGATTCGGGCCACCGCGCGTGAGGTAGTGGATTCCGACGCTCTCGACATCCCCGTGGTCGACGAGACTCTCGAGCGCCTCGACGACGCGCTCACCGTGCACGAGGGCCTTTCGGCTCTGCCCGAGCACTGCCGGGAGATTCTGGATCGCTTCTTCGCGCGCGACGAGAGCTATCAGACGATCGGCGATGCTCTTGCGATCGCGCCGGGAACGATCGCAAGTCGTATTTCCCGCTGCCTCAAGAAACTCCGGGCTCAACTCGAGGGAAAATCAGAGCCCTCCGAGCCGTCTGGTGAACGGTGACTCATATGACGACATTCGACGAACAACGACTGGTGGAGCTCCTTGGAGCCCTTCCGCCTGCTCCGGGTGCCTGGGTCGCCGCCGCGAAGGAGCTTCCGCTCGCGCGCCGTGAGCTCGACGACCTGGTTGAGCGCGCCGTCGCAGACGAGGATTTCCGGCGCGCCATCGAGGCTGACATTGAAGCCGCGATCCGCGAAGCCGGGTGTGTCCCGGATCCGCTCACAGTCGCGGCTCTTCGAGCCCGTCTCGATCGATCGTAAGCGCCGGCTCGAGGACCCAGAGCCTCCAGGTCGTAACGCTCGCGTTTCGCTGTAGCGGGGCCGCTCTTTCTGTCGAGCTCGACGACCGCCACGCGGTTTGTGGGAAGAAAGATCTCCGCTCCTCCGTCCGGTGAGCATGCAACCGGATCACGAAAGGAGCACCAAAATGAGGAATCGTCGTCATCGTTGGATCCGCCGGCTCGCCCTGTCTTTCGCCCTTGCGGCGATCGCAGCTCCGACGGCCCAAGCTCGCATCGCGGTCGACTCGGGTATCGGTCAGGGCAACCAGGTAACGAGCGTTCGTCCCGATGATCGGGCAGTGCGTGGCGTGCCGCAGTCGACGGATGTGACCGTAGTTGTTAGGCCCGACGATCGGGCAGTGCGCGGCGTGCAGAACATTGGCAGCGAGAATCTCAATCTCTGGCGCGATCCCGCCGCCGTCACGGGCGACGAAGGTCTCGTGCTCCGGCGCGACCCAGGCGCTGCCGTCGAGAACCCGGTGGTCGCGGTTCCCGCAACGGACGGCCAGGCCTTCAACTGGGGCGACGCGGGCATCGGCGCGGCGATCATGCTCGGGTTCCTGCTCCTCGCAATGGGCGCGGTCGCAGCGAGCCGGCAGTCCAGGAAGTCGCTGGCAGGGACGTAAACCTCGCACAAAGCGAGTACGGGACGACGAGCGGGCCGAAAGGCCCGCTCGTCTCGCGCGTGGAACCAAGAGCCTGACTGCCGTACCCTTTCGACATGGCACTTTGCGGCGAGTGTGGCCAGCGAAACCCGGAGGAAGCCCGCTTCTGTCAGGCATGCGGTGCGCCCCTTACGGATAGAACAGCGGGCCACGAGGTGCGGAAGACCGTCACCGTTGTCTTCGCGGATCTCGCCGGGTCAACGGGGTTCGGAGAGCGGCTCGACCCGGAGTCCCTCCGGCGCGTGCAGGCCCGCTTCTTCGCCGCGATGCAGCTAGTGCTCGAGCGTCATGGGGCGACGGTCGAGAAGTTCATCGGGGACGCGGTCATGGCGGTGTTCGGTGTTCCGTTCGTGCATGAGGACGACGCTCTGCGAGCCGTGCGCGCCAGTTTTGAGATGCGTGATGCGCTCGAGGAGCTGAACGCGGAGATCTCTCCATCCTGGGGGGTCGAGCTCGCGATCCGGATCGGAGTCAACACGGGCGAGGTCGTGGCAGGAGACGCCGCTTCCGGGCAGTCCTTCGCGACGGGCGACACTGTGAACGTTGCCGCCCGGCTCGAACAGGCAGCAGACCCCGGTGAGATCCTCATCGGCGAGACGACTTTTCGCCTCGTTCGTGACGCAGTGGAGGCCGAGGAGGTCGATCCCCTCGACCTCCGCGGCCGTGGCGAAAAGGTCGCTGCCCGGCGCCTCGTAGCCATCAGCCCTGACTCTCCGGGCACAGCCCGCCGCCTCGAGACGCCCCTCGTCGGCCGCGAGAACGAACTTCGGCTTCTCCACGATGCCTTTGCGCGGGTCGAGCGCGAGCAAGGCTGTCATCTCTTCACCCTGCTGGGCTCGGCCGGGGTCGGAAAGTCGCGCCTCGTTGCGGAGTTCCTGAGCACTCTGGTTGGCCGCGCAACCGCGGTTCGGGGGCGGTGCCTCTCGTATGGGGACGGCATCACTTTTTGGCCCGTGGCAGAGGTCGTTCGAGAAGCGGCGTCCCTGAACGGCGAGGAGACACCAGAGGAGGCCCGGAGTCGCATCGCCGCGTTTCTCGCCGACGAGGACGATGCTTCTCTCATCGCTGCCCGGGTTTCGGAGCTCGTTGGTCTTGCGGACGCCGGCGGAGGCGAGGAAAGCTTCTGGGCGGTCCGAAAGTTCCTGGAAGCGCTGGCACGAGATGGGCCACTCGTCGTAGTGCTGGACGACGTCAACTGGGGCGAGCCGACCTTTCTCGACCTCGTCGAGCACATCGCGGAGTGGTCCCGAGGCGCCCCGATCCTGCTCGTGTGCCTGGCCCGTCCCGAGCTTCTGGACGAGCGGCCTGCCTGGGCGGGTGGAAAGCTCAACTCCACCTCCTTGCTCCTCGAGCCGCTCAACGACGAGGAATTCGACCTACTCGTCTCCGCTCATCTCGGTCCAGGGACGCTGGAGGAGGACGTTCGGGCTCAGATCCTGACGGTCGCAGAGGGAAATCCCCTCTTTGTCGAGGAGACCGTCGCGCTGCTCTTCGAAGAAGGCCTTCTCACCCGCGAAAACGGTCACTGGGCCGCCGCCGGCCTGGAGAAGATCCCCATCCCACCCACGATCCAGGCGCTACTCGCCGCGAGGATCGACAGGCTCCCGGCGGCCGAGCGCGCCGTTCTCGAGCGGGCGTCGGTTGAGGGTCAAGTCTTTCACGCGGGCGCGCTGGGAGGGCTCCAGGAGGGACGAGACAGTGCCGCACGGCTCGTTCGGGCGCTCGTTCGGAAGGAACTCGTTCGGCCAGAGCGTTCCACGTTTCCGGGCGAGGAGGCCTTTCGGTTCCGGCACATCCTGATTCGCGATGCTGCTTACGAGTCGATCCCGAAGGAAACGCGGGCCGCGTTGCACGAGGAGTTCGCAGACTGGCTCGTCGGTGCCGCGGGCGCGCGCAGCCTCGAGTACGAGGAGATCGTGGCGTACCACATCGAGTGCGCGTACAGGTTGCGCGCGCAACTCGGCCCAGTTGGCGAGCAGGGTCGAGCGCTGGCCGACGAAGCGGCCGAGCGGTTGGCCGGGTCCGCAAAGCGCGCGGTTGCCCGCAACGACATGCCGGCCGCAGCGACCCTCTACGGGCGAGCAGTCGACCTTGCGGCCGAAGGACCGCCCCGGATCGAGCTGCTCGTGGCGCATGCCCGGACCCTCGTCGAGCTCGGTGAGTTGGACGCGGCCGAGGCGAAGCTCCGCGACGCCGTACAGGAGGCTGAGGCGGGGGGAGAACAGAGACTTGCCTTCCGCGCTCAGGTTGAGGAGCAGCACCTTCGGCTCAAGACGGATCCCACGGAAACGACCGAAGAGGCACGTCGAGTCGCCGAGTCGTCGCTGCCCGTTTTCGAGGAGCTCCAAGACGAGGCGGGCCTTGCTTCCGCCTGGGACCTTCTGGGACAGGTTCACCTGATGGCGTGCCGATACGAGCTACGAGCCGAGGCGCTGGCCCGGGCGCTCGTTCACGCTCGCCGTGCAGGCGACGAGCGCGAGGACGCGATTCTGATCGGGCTGGGCACCGCGCCGTACTGGGGACCCACCCCTGTGGATGAGTGCATGGAGCGCTGTGAGGAGCTTCTGGCCGAGATCGGCGGCCAGCGGCCGACCGTCGAGGCGGCTCTTGTCGGCACCCTTGCCGGGCTCGAGGCGATGCGCGGGAACTTCGACGAAGCGCGTCGTCTCTACTCGCGGCAGCAGTCCATGCACGAGGATCTCGGCCTGCCGTACTCGCTCGCGGCTGCGACGATTATGGCCGGCCGGATCGAGATGCTCGCCGGAGAGCCTGCTGCGGCCGAGGCCGAGCTTCGCCGGGGTTACGCAATCCTCGAGGGCATGGGCGAGTATGGAGTCCTCTCCACGCTGGCGGCGTACCTGGCCGACGCGGTCTACGCGCAGGATCGCTATGACGAGGCAGACAGGCTTACGCATGTGAGTGAAGAGGCAGCCACGTCCGACGACATCGCGTCCCATGTTTGGTGGCGAGTCACCCGGGCGCGCGTTCTCGCACGGCGCGGGAGCCACGAGGAGGCGGCGCGAATCGGCTCGGAGGCGGTGGCGCTTGCGGAGGTGACCGACGATCTCTTCATACGTGGACGGGCGCTCACCGAACTCGCGGAGGTGCGCCGCCTGGGTGAGGCAGTCGACGGCAACGTGCCACTTCTCGAAGAAGCCCTCAGGCTCTTCGAGGCGAAGGGCGACACGGTTTCCGCGGGCCGGACGCGCGCCGTCCTCACGGAGGCGCGCGCCGGCTAGCGGCTAGGGCTTTTGCAGATCGACCGAGGCGATCTCGCCTCCGTGGGCCTTGGCCTGGTCGACCGCCTTCTTGAGCTCCTTCTCGGCCTCGTCCGAAAGCGTCACGACGGTGCTCTCGAGCGTGGTGTCGTCGCTTGTGACGATGACGAGCTTCCTCTGTTGCGGCACCGCAGCCTCCAATCTCGCGAATCGAGGCGAGGCTATACCTGCCGGAGGAGCGGGGCAAGGTCTCCGACTGTAGTGGGCCTCGCCGGACTTACGGGAGATTTACGAAACGCGCACGAGCATTTACGAAACCCGCATGAGGGGGTTCCAATCAGCTGGTGTGATTCGTCTCGAATGGTTCATCTCGAAAAGGAGCCCTCCCGTGTCTAGAGCCATCGTTCTCATCGCGGTCGTCGCGGCGCTGGTCGCCGTCCCGGTCGCTCTCGCGCAAACGTTCAACGGAACCACGGGGAATGACATCCTCACCGGAACGGACCAGCGCGATTTCATGTTCGGCAGAGCCGGAGACGATACTCTCTCCGGGGCGGGCGGGAGCGATCTGGTCTTCGGCGGCCGCGGCATCGACACTGTGTCCGGCGACGACGGTCGGGACTTCCTTTGGGGCGGGCGCGGCTCCGACTCGCTCGACGGGGGCGACGGCCACGACTGGGCCTATGCCGGGCGCGGCACGGACGTGCTCGAAGGTGGTCCCGGTGACGATCATCTCTTCGCGGGTGCCGACGACGGCGATGTCGACACGGTCGATTGTGGCGCGGGTTTCGACGTGGCTCTAGTTCGCACCGGCGACGTCGCCATCGACTGTGAGCGGGTTCGGACGTTCTCGGCGCCACGGCCGCGGGGCAGCTTCATTCGCGGTGACGCGACTGACAACGTGCTCGCCGGCACCGAGAATCGCGATTTCATCTGGGGCAAGGGCGGGAACGACACCGTCTCGGGCGGGGGCGCCAGCGACTTCCTATTCGGGGGCCTCGGGAACGACACGGTCTCCGGTGAGGGCTCGGGCGATTATGTCTGGGGCGGGCCCGGCGACGATCTCCTTGCGGGTGACGAGGGCCGTGACTGGGTGTGGGGCGGCTGGGGCGCCGACACGATCAGCGGCGACGGCGGCAACGATCATCTCTTCGCGGCTGCAGACGACGGTGCGGCCGACTCGATCGACTGCGGCGAAGATGCGGATGACAACGACGTGGCAGTTGTCCGGACGGGTGATACGACCCTCAACTGCGAAAGGGTTCGCGTCGTCAGCTAGAGGATGCCGGACGGGGGGCCTGACGCGGCCGGGTGAGTCCCGGCCGCGTCGCGTTTCACGGGGCCGTTGCTGCTGCCGGCGCGGCGTCGACCGCACGCCGTAACGACTCGACGTACGCCCGGAGAGACTCCGGCCCACCCTCGTCTGCGACCTCCACCGCCCTGCTGCCGACGACGATGCCGTCGGCGAGCCGGGCCGCCCGGGTGGCCTGCTCCGGCGTCGAGATGCCGAAGCCGGCCAGGAGCGGGACGTCCGTGACGCGCCGCGTCCTCGTGACGAGGTCGACCAGCTGATCCGAGAGCGACTCTCGCGCTCCGGTAGTCCCGGTCAGCGAGACGAGGTAGAGCCAGCCATCGGTCCGTTCGCCTGCCAGCCGGATCCGGTCTCGCGAGGACGTCGGCGCTACCAGGTGGACGCGGGCGAGCTCGGGCGCCGCCTCCAGGGGTAGGTCGGCGACGATCAGGCTGCTAGCTCCGGCGGCCCGAGCGTCGGCCTGGAACTGCTCGTAGCCGTAGGCCTCGAGGATCGAGGAATACGTCATCGGGATCAGAGGCACGTCGGGACCCACCCTGGCTCGAACGTCCCGGAGACAGTCCAGGCAGGCCCGTGTCCGCATGCCCGCGGCGAGCGCCCTCTCGCCCGCGAGCCTGATCACCGGGCCGTCGGCGAGCGGGTCGGAGAAAGGAAAGCCGATTTCGAGGAGGTCGGCGCCTCCGTCGACAGCTGCGGCCGCGAGCGCCGGCGTGTCCGGCATCGCCATCAGGTAGATGGAGAGCTTCTTGCCCGGAGCCCTCAACGGGAGAGCACCGTGGCCAGATCCTTGTCGCCCCGTCCCGAGAGGCCGACCAGCACGACCTCGTCGTCCAGCTCGAGAGCGCGCGCGAGCGCGTGCGCCGGCTCGAGTGCGGGGATGATCCCTTCGCGTTCGGACAGGAGGTGGAAGGCGGCGAGAGCTTCCACGTCGCTTGCCGGGAGGTACTCCGCGCGCCCCGAGTCGCGCAGGAAGGCATGTTCGGGCCCAACGCCTGGATAATCGAGCCCTGCCGAGATCGAGTGCGCGTCGGCGATCTGCCCGTCCTCATCCGCGAGAAGCGAGGAGCGAGCGCCGTGCAGGACTCCCGCACGCCCCGAGCCCAGGCTCGCGGCGCCTGCCGCCTCGACCCCGATCAGGCCGACCGACGGATCGTCCAGGAAGCCGGCGAAGAGGCCGATCGCGTTCGAGCCGCCACCGACGCAGGCGACGACGGCGTCGGGCAGGCGACCCTCCTGGTCGAGCATCTGGGCGCGCGCCTCACGGCCGATCACGGCCTGGAGCTCGCGCACGATCTCGGGATAGGGATGCGGGCCGACGCAGGAGCCGATCAAATAGTGCGTCGTCTGGACGTTCGTGATCCAGTCGCGAATCGCCTCGCTGGTCGCCTCCTTCAACGTCTTCGTCCCGAACTCGACCGGCCGGACCTCCGCGCCGAGAAGGCCCATCCGCTCCACGTTCGGTCGCTGCCGATCCATGTCCTCGGCACCCATGTAGACGACGCATTCGAAGCCGAAGCGGGCGCAGACCGTGGCGGCCGCGACACCGTGCTGGCCGGCGCCCGTCTCCGCGACGATCCGCTTCTTGCCGAGGCGATCGGCGAGCAGCGCCTGCCCCAGCGCGTTGTTGATCTTGTGGGCTCCGGTGTGGCAGAGGTCTTCGCGCTTCAGGTAGAGGCGGCGGTCCTCCCAGAGCCGCTCGGTGCGGTAAAGCGGCGTCGGGCGCCCGACGTACGTCCGGCCGAGGTCGTCGAGCTCGGCGCGAAACGTGGGATCCTGCCGCGCCGCGTCCCAGCCGGCGACCAGCTCGTCTAGTGCGGGCACGAGCGTCTCGGGGACGTAGCGCCCGCCGTAAGGCCCGTAGAAGCCGAGCTCCTGAACCGTCACCGTGCGGCCTCCACGAAAGCGCGAACGCGCTCGGGATCCTTGATTCCCGGGGTAGTCTCGAGGCTTCGGCTGGCGTCCACGCACCAGGGGTCGACCGCCTGGATGGCGGCTCTGACGTTCTCCGGGCCGAGCCCGCCTGCAAGGAGGACGCGCCCCTCGACACTGGCGGCTTTGTCCCAATGGGCATCGTCCTCGTCCAGCCACGGGAGATCGAGCACCCGCGCGACGGCTTGCCCACGCTGGAGCAGCACTCCGTCGCGAGCCCGGTGGCCGTTCTCCGACTCGTAGAGCTGGACGAGATCCGTGGTCGTGGACTCGACCTCTCCCACGAGGACGGCCACTGAGAGCATCGTCTCCGGGACGGGGAGGGGGGTCGCGGCCCGGCGAGGGCTTTCGGCGAGCACGAAGCCTGCGAGGTCTGCTCCGGCCTCGGCCGCAACGGCGACGTCCTCTGCGCGCGTCAGCCCGCAGACCTTGACTAGCGGCCGGGACAGGAGCTCCGCGAGTTTCGCGCCCGGGTCGGTCGCCCGCATGAGCGCCGACCCGACGAGGACGGCGTCCGCACCCGCCAGCTCCGCAGCGGCGGCCTGGGCGCGGGAGGAGATGCCGCTCTCGGCCACCACCAAGCGGTCGCACGGCGCGCGGGAAACCAATTCGAGCTGACGCGCCCTGTCGATCTCGAACGTCGAGAGGTCTCGTGCGTTCAGGCCGACGATCCCGGCCCCGAGCGCAATCGCACGCTCGAGCTCCTCCGCGTCGTGTGCCTCGACTAGGACGTCGAGCCGCAGATCGTACGCCGCAGCGAGGAACGAAGCAGACTCGCCGTCGTTCAGGTCACGGAGGAGCAGAAGCGCCGCGTCGGCGCCCGCTTCCCTGGCCTGGATGAGATCGTCCCGGTCCCGGAAGAATCCCTTCGCGAGGAGCGGGACGGCGCTGGCCCCTCGTGCCGCCCGCAGGTCGTCCCACGTCCCTCCGAAGCGCTCGTCGACGAGAATCGAGACGGCCGCCGCGCCGGACGCCTCGTAGGCGGAAGCGAGAAGCCGGGGATCGGCATCCGGACGCAGGTCGCCGGCAGAGGGGGAGCGCCGCTTGATCTCAGCGATCGCACCGAGCCCCGGTGCCGCGAGCGCCTCCCGAAACCGGCCCATCAGGCGACCGCCTCAGCTTGGGAGAAGGCGACCAGCTCGTCGAGCCGTGCTGCCGCGGCGCCCGTGTCGAGCGCCGCCGAGGCGATTCCGTAGCCCTCTTCGAGATCCTCGGCATGACCGCCGGCGGCGATCGCGCCTGCGGCGTTGAGGAGCACAGCCTCGCGCTTCGGGCCCCGCTCGCCCCGGAAGATCTCGCGCACGGTGGCCGCGTTCTCGGCCGGGGTGCCGCCGGTGAGGTCCTCGGGTTGGCAGCGCGGGACGCCGAAGTCGGCCGGGTCGATCTGCCGCTTCACGACCTGGCCGTCCACGACCTCGCAGACGAGATTCGGGCCGGCGGGCGAGAGCTCGTCGACGCCGCCAGCTCCGTGGACGACGAAAGCGCGGCGAGCACCGAGCTGTGCGAGCACGTCCGCGATCGTCGGCACGAGCTCCGGAGCGTAGACGCCGACTACCTGCGCCCGCGCGCCGGCCGGGTTCGTGAGGGGTCCGAGGACATTGAAGACCGTCCGGGCTGCGAGCTCTTTCCGGACCGGCGCGGCGTGGCGCATGGCCGGATGGTGCGAGGGCGCGAACAGGAATCCGAAGCCGAGCTCGTCGATCGAGCGCGCGATTCGCTTCGAGTCCAGCTCGAGCGAGAAACCGAGCGCCTCGAGCACGTCTGCCGACCCTGATGCAGAGGACACGGCCCGGTTTCCGTGTTTCGCGACACCTGCTCCTGCCGCTGCAGCCACGAGAGCCGCCGCCGTCGAGATGTTGAACGTCCGGGCGCCGTCGCCGCCGGTCCCGGCCGTGTCGACGAGGTCCTGGCGCTCGGGAAAGACTGCGAGGACATGCGACCGCATCGCCTCGGCGCACCCGGCGATCTCGTCCGCGGTCTCCCCCTTCAAACGGAGGGCGACGAGGAAGCCGCCGATCTGGGCAGGAGTCGCCTCGCCGCGCATGATGGCGTTCATAACCTCCCGGGCCTCGGCGCGCGCAAGATCGTGCCCCTCGAGGAGACGGGCGAGCGCTGCCTGGATCACCGACGTCCCTCCAGGAAGTTCAGCGCGAGCTCGGGGCCGGTCGGGGTGAGGACGGACTCGGGGTGGAACTGGATCCCGTCGATCGGCAGCTCGCGGTGGCGAACGGCCATCACTTCGCCGTCCGCCGTCGTGGCGCAGACCTCGAGCACGTCGGGGATCCGCGTCGCCGCGAGCGAGTGGTAGCGCCCGCCTTCGAACGGGTCCGGCAGCCCCTGGAAGAGACCGCGTCCGTCGTGGCTGACCGCCCCGGCTTTGCCGTGTACGAGGCGCTTGGCCTGGCCGACTTCGCCCCCGAAGGCCTCGACGATCGCCTGGTGTCCGAGGCAGACGCCGAGCGTCGGCGTGCTTGGCCCGAGGCGCTGCAGGATCTCGATGGTCGCGCCCGCGTCCGCCGGGCGGCCGGGACCGGGGGAGACGACCAGGTGGGTGGGAGCGAGGCGCTCGGCCTCGTCTGCATCCAGAGCGTCGTTTCGAAGCACCGTCACCTCGGCGCCGAGCTCCTGGAAGAGGTGAGCGAGGTTGTATGTGAAAGAGTCGTAGTTGTCGATCAGGAGCATCATGGCGCGCGCTCTGCGTCGTCGATAGCAGCCTCGAGAGCCGCCAGCTTGTTCAAGCACTCCTGGTGCTCCGCGGCGGGATCCGATTCGGCGACGATGCCCGCACCGGCCTGGAGATGTGCGATACCGCCGGAGAGGACGATTGTTCGGATTGCGATGCAGGTGTCGAGCGCTCCTCCCGGGAGCGCGTATCCGACCGCGCCCGCGTAGGGGCCGCGACGCCGGCCCTCGAGCTCGAAGATGATCTGCATGGCGCGGACCTTCGGGGCGCCGGAGACCGTGCCGGCCGGGAAGCACGCCCGCAGGAGGTCGAGGCCCGATCGGCCGGGAGCCAGCTCTCCTGCAACTTCGGAGACGAGGTGGGTGACGTGCGAGTAACGCTCCGGCTCGAGGAAGCGGCCCACTCGCACCGTGCCCGGGACGCAGACTCGCGAGAGGTCGTTGCGGCCCAGGTCGACGAGCATCACGTGCTCCGCTCGATCCTTCTCGGAAGCGAGCAGGCGCTCTGCATCTCCCTCCCCGGCATCCGTCGTGCCGGCGATGGGGTTCAGGCTCGCACGGGCCCCTTCGAGCTTGACCAGGGTCTCCGGCGAGGAGCCCACCATTGCGAGGTCGCCCAGCTCGAGCAGGAAGAGGTAGGGCGAGGGATTGATCCGCCGAAGCGACCGGTAGAGGGCGAGCGCGGATGCCGAGGTCGGTCTCTCGGCGCGTTGCGAAAGGACGATCTGGAACGCGTCACCGATCCGGATGTGCTCCTTGGCGGCGCGCACACCTTCCTCGTACGCCTCCCGACTCGGAGAGCGCATGGTCGTTGCCTTCCGCGCCGCTTCGCCGGGGGGCTCGGACACCGGTGGAGGCGCCTCGAGGAGGGCGGCGATCTCGTCGCGGTCGCCTGCCAGGACCTCGGCGATGCTCGTCACGTGATCGAAGCGGACAAGGCGGTCGGCGACCACGAAGCGGCTTCCGGGCAGGTCCGGACCGTCCGCCGGCAGCACGACCGTAGGCTCGAGCTTCGCGACGTGGTCGTAGCTCAAGTAGCCGACCACGGGACGGCCTGCGTCGAGCTCGGCGCCTGTGTCCTCGAAGGAGACGACGCGTGACCCCGAGCCCACCAGGCTGAAGCGGCCGAGCCGCCCCTTCTCGACGGACTCGAGCAGGAAGCTCGCCGTCCCGGCGGCGCGCAGGCGCAGGTAGGCCCCGAGCGGAGTGATCAGGTCTGCGTGGATGTCGGTAGCGATCGTCATGGCAACAAAAAGACCTTCCGAGGAAGGTCAGGAGAGCGAAACGGGTGGTCGGCTCCTCTAGGTCAGCAGGCGACGCTTCCGCTCCGCTCGCGGCGCCAAGCCCACCAGGTGCGCATGGAAGTCGTCATCGATTCTCAGGGTAGGCCACCCGGCGGGCCCGGTCAACTTCGAGAGCGAGGCATCGGCCGTCCTCGGGACGGCCCATAATCCGCGCTGTGGAGCCCCACCCGATTCGTCTCGTCGTCACGGATGACCTGAGGCGCTCTCGCCTGACCGTCTTCTTCCGGCTCCTCCTGCTCATTCCGCACGCGATCTGGCTCGTGCTCTGGAGCTTCGCGGCCCTCTTCGCCTCGATAGCGAACTGGGTCGTGGTGCTCGTCACGGGAAAGCCTTCGGTCGACCTGCACAGGTTCCTGTCGGCCTTCGTGCGATATTCAACCCACGTCTATGCCTACGGGCTTTTGGCGGCGAACCCCTACCCTGGATTTACCGGCTCCCCCGGCTATCCGATCGACGTCCAGATCGATCCGCCGGCCCTGCAGGGTCGTCTTGGTGCGGCGTTCCGCCTGATCCTCGCCCTGCCGCCGCTCATCCTGACCGCGGCCCTCGTCGGAACCGCGACCTGGAACGCGGCGGGCGAGGGCAGCTACGACGCTTCCTCCTCGGCGGGCTCGACCGGCGGCTTCTCCGCGCTCGGGCTTGCGATCGTCGTCGCCTTTCTCGGCTGGTTCGCGTGCCTCGCCCGAGAACAGATGCCACAGGGCTTCCGAGACCTCGAGGCCTATTCGCTGCGCTACGCGGCTCAGACCTACGGCTACCTCGTTTTGCTCACCGACCGGTACCCGGACTCGGACCCGTCGTGGCCCGAGCCCGCGCCGGCGCCCGCCCCGCCGGCGATCACGCTCCATCCCGATGGAGACGACCTCCGTCGCTCACGCGTGAGCGTGTTCTTCCGCCTCCTGCTCACGTTCCCGCATTTCGTATGGCTGATCCTCTGGTCGATCGCTGCCTTCGTCGCGGTGATACTCAACTGGTTCGCCGTCCTCTTCACCGGCCATTCCCCGGCGGGGCTGCATCGCTTCCTGGCCGCGTACGTGCGTTACGACATCCATGTCTTTGCGTTCCTTTTCCTCGTCGCGAATCCCTTTCCGGGCTTTACCGGAGCCGCCGGGAGCTACCCGATCGAGATCGCCATCATGCCGCCTGAGCACCAAAGCCGCTGGACGGCGGCATTCCGTGTTTTCCTCGCCATGCCCGCGCTCCTCGTCATGAGCTCGTTCAACTCAGCCCTCTTCCTCGTCGGCATCGGCGGCTGGTTCGCTTCCCTCGCGACTGGGAGGATGCCGGCCGGTCTCCGCAACCTCGGCGCCTACGCTCTTCGCTACGCCGCTCAGACCGACGGGTACCTTTTTCTTCTGACCGGGCGCTACCCGTACAGTGGCCCGGCGCAGCTGCCTGCGCCGCCAGAGGAAGAACCCGAGGAGCCTCTGGCGCCCGCGCCACAAGCCGCGTGAGGGTCGCGCGGCGCCGCCTGGTCGCGGCAGCCGCTCTCGCCTTCCTGGCCGGAATCTACGCGGTGGCCTTCGTGCTGCTCTGGCGTTCCAGCGTCCCCGGAAACCTCCGGCTCCCAAGCCCCGACGTACAGGACTATTTCGGCGCCGCCGAGCTCGAGAAAACACGCGACTACCAACTGTTCGTTCGGATCAACTTCGCCCTCTCGCAGGTGGCCCTCCTCGTCGTGCTGGGGCTCTACGCCGTCCTGGGGCCACGTTTCGCGCGGGAGTCGGCAGCCGGTCGGATCGGCACGGGGATGCTCCTCGGAATGATCGGGCTCGCCTTCCTCTGGCTAGCCCAGCTCCCGTTCGGTCTCGCGCAGCTCTGGTGGGAGCGACGGCACGGCATCTCGCACATGGGCTATGGCCGGTGGGTGCTCGAGAACTGGCTCGGCCTCGGTGGCGCGTTTCTCTTCATCTGCCTCGCCATCCTGATCGTGATGGCGCTCGCCGCTCCCCTGCGCGAATGGTGGTGGCTGGCAGGAGCGCCGGTCTTCGTCGGCCTCGCGCTTCTCTTCGCATTCCTCTTTCCGTACCTGATCCCGAGCGTCCACCCTGTGCGGGACCAGGCTGTGCTGGCGCAGGCCGAGGCGCTCGCCGCCAAGCAGGGCTTGGAGGACATCCGGGTCGAGCGGCAAGACGTGAAGGAGCTGACGAGCGCACCGAATGCGGAGGCCGTCGGCCTCGGCCCGAGCCGCCGCGTGATCCTCTGGGACACCCTGCTCGACCGCTTCGCAGACGACGAGGTGAGAGTCGTGCTGGCCCACGAGATCGCGCACCTCTCCAGAAACCACATCTGGAAAAGCGTCGCCTGGTACGCGCTCTTCGCGCTGCCCGGCGCGTATCTCATCGCACGGGCGACTCGCCGCCGGGGAGGCGTCTACGCGCCCGCTGCGATTCCCCTCGCTCTCTTCGTGTTGGTCGTGCTCCAGCTCCTCGCCTTGCCCCTCCAGTACGCCTTCACCCGCCATCTCGAGGCCGAGGCGGACTGGGTCGCGCTCGAGACTGCCCAAGACCCGGAGGCAGCGGAACGTCTCTTCGTGCAGCTCGGAACCACGAGCCTCTCCGACCCGAGCCCGCCGACCTGGTCGTATCTGCTCATGCAGACCCACCCGACGCTGATGCAGCGAATCGCGATGGCGGAGGCGTGGAAGATTCGGGACAGCCGTGCCGCTCCCTAGGCCCCGGACGCCCGCGCGCGCCGAGGTCGTGGGAAGCCTTCTCAGGCCGGCCGCGCTCCGCGCCGCGATCGCGCAGACCTACGCACCGGGACACCGCGCGATCCTGCCCGAGGAGCGGGCCATGGACCTGAGCTCGTTGAAAGCCGTCGAGGATGAGGCGATCCGAGTGGCGGTCGCTCGCCAGGAGGAGATCGGGCTCGATGTCGTCACGGACGGCGAGTTTCGCCGCTACATGTTCCTGAACTCCTTCTGGGACGCCGTCGAGGGATTCTCGACCGACCGGAATCCTGTCGAGTTCAGGAACGAGCGCGGCGAGGCCGTCGTCTGGCACGTGCAGAAGATAGAGGAGCGTCTGCGGCTCGTGGACAGCCCAGCGGCGCGGGAGGTGGACTTCCTCGCCATGACTGCGACCCGCCCGTTCAAGGTGACCTTCCCGGCCGCGTCGCTCTTCCGCCACCCGTTCACTTTCACGCCCGAGCACGCCTACCGCGATCTCGACGAGCTCGTCGCCCACGCGATCGAGATCGAGCGCGGCCTGATCGCCGACGCAATCGAGGCAGGGGCCCGGTACGTCCAGCTCGACTTTCCGCTCTATCCCTACCTCGTCGACCCGCAGTGGCTCGACCGCTTCCGGGCCGCAGGGGTCGGCACGGACGAGGTCCTCGAACGCGCGCTCGCCGCCGACAACGCCGTCGTCGAGGGCATTCCCGCTGAGGTCACCGTCGGCCTCCACGTCTGCCGCGGCAACTACCGGTCCCGTTGGCTCTGCGAGGGATCGCTCGAGCCGGTGGCAGAGCGTCTCTTCGGGGAGCTGGAGCGCTACGACACGTTCCTGGTCGAGTGGGACGACGTGGGGCGGGACGGCGGCTATGAGCCGATCCGCCACGTTCCCTCCGGTAAGACCATGGTCATGGGCCTCGTCAGCTCGAAGACTTCTACCCTCGAGTCCGAGGACGACCTGCTTCGGCGGCTCGACCAGGCCGCCGCATTCCTGCCGCTCGGCCAGCTCGCGCTTTCGCCCCAGTGCGGCTTCGCGAGCGTTCTCGAAGGCAACGAGCTCGACGAGGAGACGCAATGGCGGAAGCTCGAGCTCGTCGCCCGCGTCGCCGAGCGGGCTTGGGGGGCAGGCTAGAAGCTAGGCTGGCCGGGTGGCTCGCTCCGTCATCGTCTCCGCGGTTCGCACGCCCTTCGGGAAGCTCGGCGGTGCCCTCAAGAATTACCCGGCGCCGGAGCTCGGCGCCGTCGCGATCCGGGGAGCGCTCGACCGAGCCGGCATCGAGAACGAGGACGTCGAATACGTGATCATGGGCCAGGTGCTGCAGGCAGGCGCCGGTCAGGCGCCGGCGAGGCAGGCCAGCGTCGGTGCCGGCCTGCCGAAGGAGATCGGCTCCGACGTCATCAACAAGGTCTGCGCCTCGAGCGTGCGGGCGGTTGAGATGGCAGACCAGATGATCAGGGCTGGAGATCACTCGGTCATCGTCGCCGGCGGCATGGAGTCGATGTCGAACGCCCCGTACCTCCTCAAGAAGGCCCGATTCGGCTACCGGCTCGGCGACGGCGTCCTCATCGACTCGATGACCTCTGACGGCCTCACGTCGACGTTCGACGAGCTGCATATGGTCGCGCAGGCCTCGCTCGTGTCCCGTGAGCTCGGGATTTCGCGGGAGGATCAGGATCGCTGGGCGCTTCGGTCGCACCAGCGGGCTGTGGATGCCATGGACAGCGGCCGCTTCGCCGAGGAGATCGTGCCGGTGGGCGAGGTAGCCACCGACGAGGGTCCGCGGCGCGACACGTCCTACGAGCGCCTCTCGCAGCTGAAGCCGGTCTTCGATCCGGAGGGGACGACGACGGCCGGGAATGCGCCGGGCGTCAACGACGGTGCCGGCGCGCTGGTCGTCACGAGCGAGGAGTTCGCCCGCGAGCGGGGTCTTGAGATCCTGGCCACGATCGTCAGCCAGGCCTACGTCGCGGACGACTACGCCTACCTCGCGAAGACACCCGCCCTCGCCGGCCGGAGAGCGCTCGAGAGGGCAGGGAAGTCGATCGAGGACGTCAAGCGTGTGGAGTTGAACGAGGCCTTCTCGTCTGTCGTCCTGAACTCCACCGCGATGCTCGGCACGGACCCGGAGCGCGTCAACGTGAACGGTGGCGCTGTCGCGCTCGGCCACCCGATCGGTGCCTCGGGAGCGCGCATCCTCGCGACGATGATCCACGAGCTGAGGCGAAACGGCGGCGGGCTCGGCCTGGCGGCGATCTGCTCCGGCGGCGGCCAGGGCGACGCGCTCCTGCTCGAGGTCTAACCCCTCTAGCTTCAGGGAACCTTTCGGGCTGCCGATCCGTCCTAGTGACGATGCGACGCCTTGGACTCTTCCTCGCTCTTCCCCTCCTTCTCGCTGCAACGGCCTGCGGGGGCGCGTCGCCCACGGCTTCCGACTCCGGTGCGGAGCCGGAAGCGATGACCACACAGAAGCAGAAGAATTTTCCGGACTCCTCTCCACGCCCGCCGAAGCTCGTGCTCGAGAGCAGCGCGGGCTCGCAGGTCGCAGTGCCCGGGAGCAGTTGCGTCACGGGTCAGGGAGCCGCCGTTTGCTCCGATACCGCCTACCCCCACCCGAAGCAGCTCAGCATCGTTCGGCCCGGCGAGGTGATCACGGTCTCGCTCGAGCACGCGCAAGTGGTCCGGGCCGAGGGCTGCAACGGCGGTCGCGAACAGGACTGCATCGGCGTGATTCGGGTTCACCCGCTCGGCTGCGAAAAGCTCGTCGCCTACACGATCTCGCTCGAGCCCGGAAAGGTGACGCGCTGGCAGGTGGCGGTCCCGCCGGGTGCCTACGAACTCGAGACCTTCGCGTACTTCCAGAGCGACGACGGTCGAACGAACGGCGATGCCAGCGGTAGCTTCGGGCTCTACGTCGACTCGAGCCGGAGCACAGAGGTCGTGCCTGCGAGCTCCGTCAGCTCGGATCGGACCGCCTGCTAACCCGCTAGATTCTTCTCATGATCGTGCTCCCGGGCGAGCGCATCGTGCTGCGGGCGCTCCGTCTCGATGAGCTCGACATCGTCAGCGACTCCTACCTGAAGGCGGACTACCCGCTCGGCGGTGCGAAGCCCCCTACTCGCGCCCAGCTCCGCCGCCGGATCGAGCGCTCCGGGACGCTCTGGAACGGGAAGCTCGATCTGGGCATCGAGGCCGGGGGCCGCCTTGTCGGGGACGCTGGTGCCCGCGCCCCGCGCGGAGCCTTTCCTCCGGACGTCTTCGAGATCGGGGTGACGCTCTACGACGCCGCCGAGCGTGGACGCGGCTACGGGCTCGAGGCGACGAAGCTCGTCACAAACCACCTCTTCGCTGCGGAGGGAGCGGAACGCGTCCAGGCGACCACGGCCGACTGGAACGCACCGATGCGGCGCGTGCTCGAAAAGCTCGGATTCGTCAACGAGGGGACTCTGAGAGCGTTCTTCCCGGCAGAGGGCGGACGAGACGACTACGTCATGTACGCGCTGACGCGCGCGGACTGGAGTGTCCGATGAGCTTCGAGCGCGTCCTCGTCGTCGGCGCTGGGCAGATGGGTGGCGGGATCGCGCAAGTCGTGGCCGCTTCGGGCCGGCAGGTGTTCCTGCACGACGCTGCGCCGGGCGCGACGGAACGGGGCCTGGCGGCGATGCGAAAGAGCCTGGACCGGCTGGCGGCGAAGGACGGCGGCTTCGACGTGGACGAGATTCTGGCCAGGGTCGAGCCGGTGGACGACCTGGTGGAGGCCGAGCTCATGATCGAGGCGGTCGTCGAGGAGCTTTCGGTCAAGCAGGACATCTTCCGGCGTGCGGACGGCGCGCTGCCGGCAGCCGCCGTGCTCGCCTCGAACACCTCCTCGATCCCGATCGGGTCGCTCGCCGCGGTCACGAGTCGACCCGATCGCGTGATTGGCATGCACTTCTTCAATCCGGTACCGGTTATGGCACTCGTCGAAGTTGTGCGCGCGCGAGAGACTTCCGACGAGACCAACGAAGCGATCGTGGCGCTCGCGAGCGAACTCGGCAAGACGCCGGCCGAGGTGCGCGACTTTCCCGGCTTCGTGTCGAACCGGATCCTCATGCCGCTCGTGAACGAGGCCGCATACGCGTTCCAAGACGGAGTGGCCGAAGCCGAGGCAATCGACACGATCGCGAAGCTCGGCTTCAACCATCCGATGGGGCCCCTGGCTCTGGCCGACCTGATCGGTCTCGACACGTGCGTGGCGATCATGGAGGTGCTCGAAGAGGGCCTCGGGGATCCCAAGTACGCTCCGTGCCCGCTCCTCAGGCAGTACGTCCGGGAAGGCCGGCTAGGCCGGAAGAGCGGTCGCGGCTTCTACGACTACGCGTGACCGAGAACCCATTTTCCCCGTTAGGCGAAAGATTCAGAGGGTTTTCGGGATCTATCCAATATGAACACACACGAAATGCGTCCGAATGCGATGCCACTTCCATAGAGGGGTGAACAGTTGCGCCTCCTGCTCGTCGATGACGATCCGGGACTCCGGGCTCTCCTGAGGGCCACTTTCGAGGTTGTCGACATGGAGGTCGCCGAGGCGGCGAGCGCTGAGGAGGCCGCGGCATACGTGGAGCGGGACCGTCCAGACGTTGTCGTGCTCGACGTCAAGATGCCAGGGCAGGGGGGGCTCGCCTACTGTCGCGAGCTGAAGCACGACCCGGCCACCGCCGATATCCAAATCGTTCTCCTCACCGGGTCGGAAGGCTCCGGTGACATTGACTGGCGGGCCTGCGGCGCCGACGCCTTCCTCCTGAAGCCGTTCAGCCCGCTCGAGCTGCTCGCGATCGTCGAACGCCTGGCGGGAGGTCTCTACGGTGTGCCGTTCAGGGCTACGAAGAATCGAGCACCGGAGGAACAGCTGCTCCTTTACGCTCGCGACCTTCGTCATCTGCTCGAGATCGAGCGGGGCCAGCGGCGTCTCCTGCAGAAGGCCTACCAGGAAACGGTCACGGCGCTAGCGAGCGCGCTCGAGACGAAGGACACGGGTACGCGTGCGCATTCCCAGCGCGTGCAGCGCTACGCCATCTCGCTTGCGTCGGCGATCGACGGCTCGCTGGCAACCGATCAGACCGTCTCGTATGGATTCCTCCTGCACGATGTCGGAAAGATCGGGATCCCCGACGAGATCCTCCGAAAGCCAGGGCCGCTAACCGAGGAGGAGCGCCGCCTGATGCAGACGCACGCCGTGCTCGGAGAGCAGATGCTCGGTGGCGTCGCCTTCCTCCAGGGCGCTGGGCTCCGGGTTGTGCGGCACCACCATGAGCGCTGGGACGGCAACGGCTACCCGGACCAGCTGACAGGCGGGGAGATCCCTCTCGGCGCTCGCATCTTCGCGGTCGCCGATACGCTCGACGCGATGACGAGTGACCGGCCCTACCGGCCGGCGCAGCCATGGTCGGCCGCACGCGAGGAAATCCTCTCGCAGGCGGAGCGCCAGTTCGACCCGGATGTCGTGGACGCCTTCCGCGCCGGAGAGGGCGAGCTCCGCGAGATCCAGCGCGAGTTCGCGCCGCTTCGAATCTAGGCAGTTTCGGACTCGACGAGGGCCTCGAGCCGGGCCAGGTCCGCGCGCAGCTTCCTCTGCGCCTCTCGGCTCACGAGGCCGCCGAAGAGCCGTGCCACGAGCAGCGAGAACTCGCTCTCCACGGTCGCCGTCAGCCGGGTTCCATTCTCGACCGGCTCGAGGGCATAGGACGTCGTCGCCGTGACGCCCTTCCCCTCCATCCGCGCTTGGACCAGGCGATCCGGCTCGAGCGCCGTGAGCTCGCCGTCCAGCTCCCACTTTCTGCCGCCGATCACCATGACCTGCCGGGACCGGGCGCCAATATGCGCGCTCTCTCCGTCGACGGCATCGAAGGTCGTCAGGCCGCCGACCCACTGCTTCAGGAGTTCCGGCTCGGTCAGGTAAGGGAACACGGCCGCGGGCGGGCGCGCGATCTCGATCGTGTGCTCGTTCCTGTGCACGCGGCCGCGACTCTATCCTCCTCCGCATGGACTTCGAGCTCTCAGCCGAGCAGCGTGAGATCCAGGCTCTGGCGCGGGAGTTCGCAGAGGCCGAGATCGTTCCGAACGCGGCCGACTGGGACCGCGAGCACCGCTTCCCCCGCGAGCTCTTCGGGAAGCTTGCTCTCCTCGGGTTGATGGGCGTTTGCGTCCCCGAGGAACTCGGCGGAGCGGGGGCCGACTTCATCGCCTATGTCCTCGTGCTGGAAGAGCTGTCGCGTGCCGACGCGGGGGTGGGGGTAACGGTGGCGGTTCATACGAGTGCCGCGACGCTCCCGATCGTCAAGTTCGGGTCCAAGGAGCAGCGAGAGCGCCTCGTGCCACCTCTGGCGAGCGGTGAGACGCTCGGCGCGTTCGCGCTGACCGAGTCGGAGGCAGGCTCGGACGCGGGAGCGCTCCGCACTCGCGCGGAGCCCGACGGGGACGGCTGGCGCCTCACCGGCCGGAAGCAGTGGACGACGAACGGCGGTCACGCGGGCACGATCCTGGTTTTCGCCCGCACCGAGGCCGGAGTCTCGTGTTTCCTCGTCGCTGGTGGCTCGGAAGGGCTCGAGGCGAGCGGCGAGGCCGAAAAGCTCGGCCTGCACTCGAGCTCGACGGTGGATCTCGTCCTCGACGGAGTCCGGCTGGAAGTTCACAGCCTCCTCGGCGAGGAGGGGCGTGGGATGCCGATCGCCCTCGCAACGCTCGACGGCGGCCGCATCGGTATCGCGGCGCAGGCGGTCGGAATCGCCCAGGCGGCCTTCGACGTGGCGAAGGCGTATGCGCTCGAGCGGCATCAGTTCGGGAAGCGGATCGCAGATTTCCAGGCGATCCAGTGGAAGCTCGCTGACATGGCGACGGAAATCGATGCCGCCCGGCTCCTCACCTGGCGCGCCGCCCTGCTCCGAGATCGCGGCCTCCCGCACGGTGAGGCCGGTGCGAAGGCGAAGCTCTTCGCCTCTGCAGTGGCCCGGCGCCAGACCGGGGAAGCCATCCAGGTCCTCGGTGGCTACGGGTACACCCGCGAGTTCCCAGTCGAGCGCTACTACCGCGACGCGAAGATCACGGAGATCTACGAGGGCACGAGCGAGATCCAGCGGCTTGTCATCGCGCGTTCGATCCTGGGGCTCGCCGAGCGCGCCGAGCTCGTCGGGGTATGAACGTCCCTCGTCTCCGGCTCGCTCCCGGGCTGGAATCCA
>DATHAG010000134.1:0-5780 GCA_035296825.1 Gaiellaceae bacterium
AGCTGGTCGGCCTGAACGGCGACCTTTGCGGCCTGCGCGATCCCGCGATCGCGGCGCGACTGCACGGCTCCGAGCCGGCCGATCGTCGGCAGCATCCGGTCTTCGACCTCGCCCCAAACGCCGCGGGCCCAGAAGTCGTAACCGTCCGGGCTGTCCACCGTCGCCACCGGCACGCGGCTGGTGGCCAGGGACGGCTGGAGCTGCCAGTCGAGCGAGAGGCCCTGAAGCGGGTTGTCGGGAGCGCCGACGCGATCGAGGTAACGGCCGATCCAGCCGGTTCGGAGCTGCGAGCTGGTCGCTCCCACCTCCCAGTAGTGGCGGGAAGTGAAATGAGATTGATCGGGATCCGTGTATCCGACCGCGGGCATCGTCGTCAGCTTTCCCTCGGCATGCAGCGCCGCCAGGGGCGCCGCCGCGGGGTGCCAGCGCAGGCGGGAGTCCTCGGCAAATGCCGAACCTGCCGACTCGGGGAGCGCGAGGAGAGGCCGGAGCCTGCGGTACCGGGAGTCCCCGCTCGGGAAGAGGACGGACATCGAGTCTGCTCCTCCGTCGAGAAAGACCGAGAGGAGAATCCGGCCGGGCGGAGCCGATGCGGCCCGCGCAATGCCCTCGTCGAGCAGGTCGAAGCTCAGCTTGCCCGCGCCGTAGACGCCGAGCGCCAGCCCGGCGCTTCGGGCGAGGAACGTTCGCCTGTCGAGGCCGGTGCCGGCGGGGAGAGGCATGCCCGGCTCGATGGCCGGGAGGCCGCGACCCGCTTCGGCGACAGCGCGACGAACGAGGTGGGAGCGGGAGAATTCGTTGCAGTGGCAGGAGCGAAAGGAAGTCATGAGCGTCTCAACTGGTCTGGTAGTCGGGGCAGACGGGGATGAGCTGGCGCAGCGCGTTCTGGATCAGCACCGGGTAGACCTCCTGCTTCCAGTCTTCGTTCGCATCCGCGATCGCCTGCTGGGCAAATCCGACCAGAGCGCCCCGGGTGGGGGCTGAGATCGTGGGCGAGCCCCAGAAAGCGATCGCGCGCCGGACGAGCAGCGCGGCGTCGAGGGGCTCCGAGCCGCGTTCGCCGTCCGGATCCTTGGTGTAGGGCTCGAGCGCGCGGTTGGCCGCGTGCCAGCGGCCGCGAAACGTCGCCGTGTCGAGCCAGCGCTCGTCCTGCCAGCCGGCGACGTTGGGCGGATAGAAGAGGTGCTGGCCGCACATGTCTCCGATCCAGGCCCAGGAGTCCGTGTCGACACCGCGTCCGAGTCCTCGCAACATCCCGGCGACCAGTACGACCGGCGGCTTGACCATGCGCGGGCCCCTGTAGAGATCCGGATGCTTCAGGATCGCGGCCACGACGGGCCGCACGGAGTAGTTGCTCCTCACGTAGAGGTGCTCGAGGGCGACCCGTGTCGTCGCACTCGGAGGCTTCGGGATGAAGTAGCTCCACAGCTTGAGGACGAAGAACGACGGGTGCCGGCGGTGATGGATGCAGAGCCGGCAGGAGTCCCTCCAGTCGAACCTGCCCCGCTTTCCGAAGATCCTCTTGAAACCGGGGTCATGCCGCTCGCTGTCGTAGCGGAAGTTCGCCGGGCCCGAGTCGTTCCAGTCGTTTCGAAAGCCCGTCAGCGCCCGTGCTTGCTCGCGAACATCGCGCTCCGTGTACCCGCGGCTCGCCCCGAGCGTGAAGAGCTCCATGAGCTCGCGTGCATAGTTCTCGTTTGGCTCCCAGCGTGAGTTGTCCGTCCCGGAGAGCCAGAGCAGCATGGCTGGGTCGCGCGTCACTTCGACCAAAAGATCCGAGAACGAGCCGAGCGCGCGCTTCCGGAACAGGGCGTTCTGCCGCAGCATCAGCTTCTGGGATCCGACTCCGTCGTTCGAGGTCGCGAACCAGTCGTGCCAGACAAGTGTCATGCGTTCGACGAGGGGCCGCCGCGTCCGCACCATCCGGTCGAGCCACCAGAGGTGGTCGTGGCCCCAAGCGTCCCGCGGCGCGAGCGCGTTTCCGTCGTCGTCGCGGGGGGCGGGCCCGGTGAGCCGTTCCCGCGGTGGCGAGACGAGGGAAGCCACCGCCCTCTTGAGCCCGAGCTTTGCGAGCCTCTCAGCCTGGCCGGGCTTCGGGCCGAAGCCGGCGCGCCAAAGGAGGCGCTCTGCTTCGCGCCGCCCGAACGATCCCCGGTAGACCGGTACTGCCAACTAAATCTGGTCGGCGCCGTCCTGGGCATCGACCTTCAGCGCCCACTCGTCTTCGCGGCGCTTGAGGGCTCCCTGGACCTGTGCGACGTACGTCTTCAACTCGTTCTCCTTCAGGAGGAGCCGCTCTTCGAGCTTGGCGAGCTCGTCTTCCCGGCGCTCGAGCTTGTCCTCGCGAAGCTCGGACTCGGCCTGCGTGCCGACCTCGCGGGCCTCGACCTCCGCCTCGCGCTCGTCGAGCTCGCGGATCCGATCCTTCATCGTGTCCTCAAGTTGGGTGAGGCGCTTGTCCTTCTTCTCGAGCTGCTTGCGAACCGAGGCGGCGAGCTTCTCCTCCGTCTCGATCTCGCTCTCCCGGGAGGCGAGCTCGTGTTCACGCTCCTTGAGGCGCTCCTCGAGCTCTTCGAGGCCGACGCCGCGGCTCTCCTCCGATTCGATCCGGCCGACATGTGCCTCGCGCCGGCCCAGATCGGCCTCGCGGGCTGCCAGGTCGAGCTCGCGGGCGTCGAGCTGCTTGAGGCGGTCGAGTGCCTCCTGCGCCGCCTTGCCGCCGTTCGTCAGCTCGTTCTCGAGCCGCGAAGCGTCGTCCTTGAGACGCGCCTCTCGCGCCGAAAGCTCGGTATCTCGTTCGTTCAAGGCCTCGGCCTTTGCGTTCACCCGCGAGGCCTCCTTCGCCAGCTCCCGCTCCCGCATGACGAGCTGCTGCTCACGGGCCGGAAGCTCCTTCTCAACCTGGCGGACTGAGGCCTCGCGCTCGGTGACCCGCCGCGTCTCCGCCTCGGCGCGCTTCTTGAACTCGGATTCCCGTGAGGCAAAAGTCTCTTCGCGGCGGGCGAGCTTCGCTTCAGCGGCCTCGAGCGCTCCGGCCTTCTTCCCGAGCTCAGCGGCGAGCTTCTCGTGCTCTCGGTCAGCGGCCTTCAGGTCGCGAAGTTTCTGGTCGAGCTCTTCCTGGAGGTCGCTCGTGAGCGTCTCCTTGCCGGCCACGCGGGCTCGAGTCGCCTCGAGGTCTTCGCGGGCTGCGATGGCTTCCTTGCGCTCCTTCTCGAGCGCCTGGAGTTGCTCGGCTACGCGGTGCTCGCGCGTTTCCAGCTCCAGCTCGGCGGCCTCGATCTTGTCGAGCTTCGCGTCGGCCTCCGCGGAGCGGGCGGAAAGCTCGTGCTCGACGTCGAGCTCGCGCTCGCGCGCCTCGATCTGGTCGGTCAGAAAGGCTCGGAGGTCATGCTCGCGCGCAAGTGAGGCTGCGAGCTCGGCCCGGACGGCTTCGAGCTCCGCGGGCCCGTCGCCGTTTCCGTTCGTGCTCGATGGTGCGGAGGCGACCGCCTTGGCGGCCACGAAGGCCTCTTTTGAGGCATCCAGCTCTTCCTGTGCGGAGTCCCGGCGACGCTGGAGCTGGGCACGAAGCCCGGTCCCGAATCCCTTTTCGGTGTCGTCAGCGGGCTTGGCGTCTTTGGGCATGCGGCAGGAGGCTCCGATGTGAGCATCGGCCTACCGGCTGCAAGGCCATATCCCCCTAACGTGGCGTTTTCTGCGGTTCCGGCTCTTCCGCGCGCCGGCGCTCAATCGCCTCCCAGCAGGCGATCGTGTCGCCGGAAACCTGGGCACCCAGTTCGGAGGGGCGCGTCGCCCAGTGCAGCTCGGCGACTTTCACCTGGTCAGGCTCGGGCTCCGCGCCCGCCCGGAGTCTGGCGTGGTAAACGATGAGGGCCGATCCCGAGTCGTCGTTCATGCAGATTGCCGTCGGCTGCAGATCCTCTAGATCGGCGGCTCCGAGGCCGATTTCTTCGCGCGCGTCGGCGAGCACAGCGTGGAGAGGCTCCTCCCCGGGTGCCAGGCCGCCGGAAGCGGAAGCGGTCCACAGGAGCGGATTGCGCCCGATCGAGCGGCCGCGGAGCTGGAAGAGGGTTACTCCCTCCGGGCGCTCGACGAAAAGCTGGACGCCGAGGGCAAACCCGAGGCGGTAGGCGAGCGTCGGCTCCTCGAAGACGACGAGGGCCTCCGCATAGCGCCCGGCGCGCCGGAGAATTGCGCCTTCGGGCGAGACTCCGTGAGAGAACGCGATCGGCCCGTCGAAGCGCCCCGGTGTGCGCGCGAGGGCCACCCTCGCGTCGGCGACTGCGCGCGCGACAGGCGGCTCGAGAGAGAGCGCGAAGGGATAGGGTCGAAACGTCGGCTCGCTGTCGATGAAGGTGATTGCGCGCACAGTCCTAGTGTTCCTGTCGGCCGGGACGGCATGCGCTGGATAGCCACCGCCCTGCGGCCATCACGTCCGATCCCGAGCCTCGGCGAGCCCGTCCTCCAGCTCGGCTAGCGTCGCCGGCCCCTCCACCCTGGCGACCATCAAATGCCCCCGATCCAGGAAGATCGTCGTCGGCAAGTCTTGAATGCCGAGGCGTGCAGCCTGACGGCCGTCCGGATCCGCGATGATGCGATGCGTCCAGCCGTACCGGGCATAGAAGGCTTTCGCGGCCTCCGGCGTGTCCTGCAGGTCGAGCCCGAGGACGACCACGTGCCGACGGTGCTTTT
Organism: Gaiellaceae bacterium; assembly: GCA_035296825.1. Classification (GTDB taxonomy): domain Bacteria; phylum Actinomycetota; class Thermoleophilia; order Gaiellales; family Gaiellaceae; genus DASQGA01. The sequence goes on from DATHAG010000134.1 coordinate 4,693, forward strand.
GGACGAACTGGCGCACCACCGGCGCCTCGCTCGCGCAGGCGTTGCACCAGGAGGCCCAGACGTGAATGACTACCGGCTTCTTCTTCACGCGCGCGAGAGCGACCGTGGCGCCCGCGATCGGGTCGGTGCCGGCAAGCCGGGGTGCCGGCGGATCGACCCGGACGGTTTCGCTCTCGGGAGTGCTGGGCCCAGCCTTGTCCCCGTCCGCAAGCACGACACCCGCCAGAAAGATCGCGCCTCCGCCGACGAGGAGAGCGACCAGGGCCACGAGGAGGCGGCGAGTTCGCATCCGGCCACGCTATCGGCGCTTCCGGCGGGCTTGACTTCGTCCCCCGTTGGCGTGAGGCTAATCGCGCGACGGCCTCAGGACTGCGGCAGGTCGCCGGCGTAAAAGCTTACGACCCTGGAGGTCAACGTGACGACTGCCGCAGGCAACTATTTCGCCCATGCCTAGCCTCCCATTCAGGCTCCGGCGAAACCCAGCTGCCCGCGGGCAGTACCCGCTGGGGCGGCGCGAACCGACCGATTTCGAGCACGTTGAGAAGTACCCCTTCAGCGCCGTCGCGCCGCGTGCGGTGGCGCACGTCGAGCGGGTTCTCCGGCTCCCGTGGTGGCACTGGGGGCAGGACCAGGGGAAGGAGGGCTCCTGCGTCGGGCACGGGATCTCCATGGAGCGGGCGATCACGAACATCGCCCAGGCCAAGGCGCTCGGGCTCCTGAATCCGGGCCGGCGCTACAACCCGCTCGACGTCTGGAATGAAGCGAAGAAGATCGACGAGTGGCCGGACACGAATCCGGGGGACGATCACGGGACGAGCGTCCGTGCAGGCTACGACGTCTGTCGGGACAAGGGGCTTGTGCGCGTCATCTCCATGCGCATGGGCCCGGACGGAGTTCCGGTTCCCTACAGGCCGAGGCCACGCTCGAAAGAGGAGGGCGTCCAGCGAAACCGATGGGCGAAGTCGACCGACGAGGTACGAACCGCTGTCGCGAGTGGTCTTCCGGTCGCGATCGGTGTCAACTGGTACTCGAATTTCGACCGTCCGATCGCCAAGCCATCGCCCGACGGGGGGTTCGACCACTGGATC
>DATHAG010000135.1:0-2044 GCA_035296825.1 Gaiellaceae bacterium
GCCCGCCGTCGCGCTTCTGCTCGTCGGTTCGCTCGGTCGCCATCCCGGAATCAGCCGGCGAGTGAACTGACCGTGCTGCCTTGGCGCTCCTCGGTAAGCGTTCGATAGAGCCGCTTCTCCACAGTTATCTCCTGCGGACCAGCCATCCGGCCACGAGCGCCGCCCCGAAGGCAGCGACCGCGACGGTCGGACGAGGGTTGCCCTTGGCCTTCCGCCCGAGCTCGGCTGCCCTAGCCTTCGCCTCGTCCTGCTTCTGGCGGAGTTGCTGCTTGCGCTCGTCGACTTCCTGCGCCGCCCGTGCTTTGACGTCGGCTTTCTCGGCGACCGCCTCGATGGTCTCGCCTAGCTGCTCGCGTGTTTCTCGGATCTCCTGGCGAAGGTGCTCGGAATCGGTCGGTGGACTCCCCTCTGAGCTTCGATCCTCCGCGGACGCCTCCCTCCGGGTCTCGCGCGGGTCCTCGTCACCCGGTCCCTGCTGGGTCATCTGCTGCCTCGCTGCCTGACTTCCTCGATATCCCCTTGCGTGCTCTCGATCGCCTGCTCGGGCTTGAGCGGCTGAGCCTGGTCGACCTGCTTCTTGCCGGTGAGGGCCAGGATGCCCGCAATCACGAATAGGACGACCGCCACGATCAGCGCCGCGGCCCAGACGGGGAGGGCGAGGGCGAGGGCGGCGATCGCCGCGATGATCAGCGCGGCGAGGCCGTAGAGGGCCATCAAGCCGCCGCCTCCGAACAGGCCGGCTCCGATGCCGGCGTGCTTGCCCTTCTCCTGCAGCTCGAGCTGGGCGAGGCGGATCTCCTGGCGTACAAGTGTGGCCGTTTGTTGGGACGCCTGTTGAAGGAGCTCGCCTATCGGCTGGTCGGTGCGTTCGTTGTCTGCCATCGGTCGACGTCGTCCTCGTCTCAGCGCTACCCGACGCTCGCGGAGGGAAAACGGAACGTGCGGTCAGAGCGATAAGCGTGGATATGTCGCGCGGGGCCAAGGGGAGGCGTAAGGTTTGGCTCTTGTTAGTTGGTTGGGGAGACCTCTTGCGCAGCCGCAGCCAAGGCGGCGAGCGGCTCGCCGAGCGAGTCGCCAACTACGCGCGCGGCCCGTCAGCTCGGCTGAGGGGAAGCCGGGCAAGCTCCCGCACGTCAATCGGTAGGGAGGAGACAGCAGCATGACCAGCACTTCCATGCAACGCCGCGGGGGCGGCGGCAGCTACGTACAGCGCTCGAACTCGAGCGGGCTCTACGACGTGCTCGACCTGATCCTCGACAAGGGCCTCGTGATCGACATCTTCGTGCGGGTCTCGCTGGTCGGAATCGAGATCCTCACCATCGACGCGCGGATTGTGATCGCGTCGGTCGATACCTATCTGCGCTTCGCCGAGGCGGTCAACCGCCTCGACCTCGAGGATAAGGGCGGCAAAAAGCTCCCCGAGCTGGTGTCGGACATGAGTGAGGACGGCACGTCGAGCAAGACGAAGGGTGCGATCGAGGGCGCCAAGGAGTCGCTGTTCGGGAGCGACGACGATAAGAGCGAGGAGAGCGAGCGCCAGCCGGCCCAGCGCCGGAGCTCCGCCTCGCAGGGCCAGGCCAAGCGACGTGTGTCGAGCCGTGGAGGCGGCGGCCCGAGCCGCCGCTCGAACAAGAAGTAGCGCCTCGCCCCGATTAGTCGGTGCGTCGCGTGACGAGCATCGTCAAGTTCCACGAGTCTTTGGCGCGGTGATGGCAGACGACACCCCACAGCACAGGAAGCGTGGGAGCTCGCGCGGCGCCCGTGACTTCGCCCGTGGCCCCCTGTGGGTATCGGCGACGAGCCTTAGACCCGGCGAGGTCGCGGCCCTAGCGGACAGGTTCTCGGACAGGCCGTTCGAGGAGATGTTGAGAGATAAGGATTTCGTTCGGCTCTCCGACGAGGACCGAAGCGCGTTAGCCGCTGAGTTCCGTCGACGGGCGTCGGTCGCCAGGGCGGAGGCCGAAGGCGACGATCAGCGTGGACGCCCACGAGCGAATCGTTGGAGAAGGACCCGCTGATGGCCGCGACCATGGAGTGGACGCTC
>DATHAG010000136.1:0-2541 GCA_035296825.1 Gaiellaceae bacterium
AGTCGACGATCCTCAAGCTGCTGTCGCGCATCACCGCGCCGAGCCGCGGCGAGATCACGATCGACGGACGGCTGTCGGCGCTCATCGAGGTCGGCTCGGGGTTCCACCCCGAGCTGTCGGGGCGCGAGAACGTGTTCCTCAGCGGCTCGATCCTCGGCATGCGGCGGCGCGAGATCGCCGCGAAGCTCGACAGCATCGTGGAGTTCGCGGGCGTGCGGGCGTTCATCGACACGCCGGTGAAGCGCTACTCCTCGGGGATGTACGTGCGGCTCGGCTTCGCGATTGCCGCGCACCTCGAGCCGGAAATCCTGCTGATCGACGAAGTGCTGGCCGTCGGGGACGCGGCCTACCAACAGAAATGCCGCGACGTCTTCCGTGAGATGCGGGACGGCGGGCGCACGGTCGTCCTCGTCACGCACGACATGACGGCGGTGCAGCGCTACTGCCACCGGGCGATGCTGCTGGACGAGGGCCGGGTCACCTATCTCGGCGAGGCCGAGGAAGCAGGGCGCCAGTACCTGCGCATGAACTTCGCCAAGCGCGACCTCGGCGAGACGGGAGCCGATGGCCTCACGCTCGTCCCCGACCTCCTCGCGCGGGTAACCGACGCGTGGATTGAGGACACTGACGGGACCCGGATCGAGAACGTTGAGGCTGCGCAGCCGATCAGGATCAACGCCGTGATCGAGGCGCGACAGGACCTCTCCAACCCGAGGTTCACCGTCCAGTTCAACAACGCGGATGGAGTACCCGTCTTCGATCTCGAGCGGGCGCTCGGGGACGACGAGCATCCGATTCGGATCGCCGCCGGGACCTCGTCCCAGATCAGCCTGACCGTGGACGAGAATCCGCTGATGCCCGGACGCTACGTCGTGGTCTGCTGGCTGGGCTTGCTTCGCCACGAGGAGGACGCCGCGATCCAGTCGATGAAGCTGCTCGAGTTCGTCGTGTTCGGGCTCGCACGGGGCCAGGGCGTCGTCTCGATTCCGGGGGAGCTCGATGTCCGAGTCGGCGAGCCGGACGAGGGGGCGCCGCGATGAGCGCCGACGCCACCCACGGGCTGCAGCCCGTGCGGGGCCCGTCCGCCCTCGGCGGCGGCTGGCGGAGGTTCGGCGAATTGCTTTACCTGATCTCGGTCACCGAGTTCAAGAAGACCTACTTCGGCACCGTCCTCGGCTACGTCTGGTCGCTGCTGCGGCCGCTGCTCCTCTTCGCGGTTCTGCTCTTCGTCTTCACGAAGATCGTTCGGCTGGGGTCGGGTGTCCCGCACTACCCGGTGCTGCTGCTCATGAATGTCGTCCTCTTCGGTTTCTTCTCCGAGGCGACGACGACTGCGGTGATGTCGGTCGTGACTCAGGAGAGCGTCGTGCGAAAGACGCAGTTCCCGCGCCTCGTCATTCCCCTCTCGGTCGTGGTGACCAGCTTTTTCAACCTCGCCGTGAACCTGGTCGTGGTGCTGATCTTCATCGCCGCCTTCGGGGTCTCTCCCGCCTGGACATGGCTGCTCTTCCCGCTGATCGTTCTCGTGCTCTTCGTCTTCGCGACCGCGGTCTCGATGCTCTTGGCCTCGCTCTACGTCCGCTTCCGCGACACGGCGATCATCTGGTCGGTCGTCGCCTCGGCGCTGTTCTACGCCACGCCGGTGATCTACCCGATCGAGATCGTTCCGGAGCGCTACCGCGACCTGATCATGCTCAATCCGCTGACTGCGATCTTCGAGCAGGCCCGCAAGTGGATCATCGACCCGAGCGCACCCGGGGCGGTGAGCGCGGCCGGAGGCTGGACGCATCTCCTGCCCGGTGCAGCCATCTTCCTCGGTGCCTGCGCGATCGGGGCCTGGTACTTCAATCGGGAGGCGCCCCGCATCGCGGAGCAGCTTTAGCCTCGGGTTCCATAAATCGCCTTCCTTGGGTCCGGAGGTCTCGACACCCCAGCCTCCAAGGAAGCCCGGAGGAACAACGCCATGAGAAACGCGCTAGAGCTGCTCCGCGGGCGATTCCTCAGTTGGTCCGTCGTCCGGATAGAACTCCCAATAACCGCTGAAATCCTTTCGCGTATAGGCGACGCTTGCGGCATTCTGCAGCGGCGCCTCGTACGTTTCGCTCCACGGGCCGAGGTAGTACGAGCCCACCCCCACCCCGCTTCCCGCTCCGAGAAGCCCAGGCGGCGTCGTGTCGAAGTTCTCTCGCCAGTATCTCTCGGAGTAGAAGAGCGCGCAGTAATCCGGGAACACGTACTCGTCGATGAAGACGTAGCCCCTCTCGGTCAGATGGGGCCAGAGGTTGACCACGCAGTCGTGAAGGCTTCCCTGCAGATCCACGTCGAGGAAGCAGAGGACCGTCGGCTGCTCGTGCTCCGGAAGCGTGTGGGCGAAGAACCCCTTGACGAACGTGCAGCGGTCGATCGCGCCGTACCGGCGCACGTTGGCCTTCACCTGTTCAAGGTCTGCGTCGAGAAATCCCTCGGTGAACGGGTTCCCGTACTTGTCGCGCGGATCCGGCGAAGGCAGGCCTTCGAAGGAGTCATAGACGATCAGATCGC
>DATHAG010000137.1:0-3428 GCA_035296825.1 Gaiellaceae bacterium
ATGCCACGTGTGTCCTTGCCGGCCGCCCCTGCCTCCCGCCGGAAGCACGTGGAGTAGCCCGCGTAGCGACGTGGAAGGGACTCGGCTTCCAGGATCTCCCCCATATGGAGCGCTGCGAGCGCGACTTCCGAGGTTCCCGTCAGGTACAGCTCGTCCCGCTCGACCCGGTAGATGTTGACTTCTTCGGTCGGGAGGAAGCCCGTGCCGTACATCGCCTCCTCGCGCACGAGCACTGGCGGCAGCACCGGCACGAAGCCTTCCGCCAGCAGCCGATCGAGGGCGAAGCGGTAGACCGCCAGCTCGAGCAGGGCGACGGCGCCGGTCCGGTAGGCGAACCGGGAGCCGGAGAGCCTGGCGCCGCGTTCCATGTCGATCCCGCGCTCTCCGCCGACCAGATCCATGTGGTCGCGCGGCTCGAAGTCGAACTCCGGCGGCTCGCCGACCCGGCGAACCTCCTCAGCGTCTTCGTCGGTCTGACCGTCCGGTGCACTCCGATCCGGCGGATTCGGCACGCGTTCCAGGAGCTCGCGGCGCTGCGCCTCGGCCTCGGCCAGATCCCCCTGGAGGCGCTGAAGCTCGGCCTTCACCGCCTTCAGCTCTTTCACCTGCTCTGGAGACGGTTTCCCTTTCAGCTTGGTGCGCGATCGCAGCTCGTCCACCTTCGGAACCAGCTCGAGCCAGCGCCGGTCCGCTTCCATCAGCGCGTCGAAGTCCTCCGTGGCGCCCTTGCGCGCGAGCGCCCCCCGCCATGCCTCGGGGTCGCTTCTCGCCGCCCTGACGTCGATCATGGCGGAGAGTCTATGGACGCAGGCGGGCCGGGCAAGCCCGCCCGCTACACCGGTTTGGTGGGCGCGGGATTCATCCCGCCCGACCTGACGTCCAGGGATGCGAGGTAGGCCTCGATCACGTCGGCGACTCCCTCGGCCTCCGCCGGCGGACAGGTCGCGTCTGCGATCGCGAGCAGGCGGTCGTGCGCGTCGTCGACCGCGATCCCGAAGGCTGCCCACTCGAGCAGCTCGAGGTCGTTCTCACCGTCGCCGAACGCAACGGTTCTCCCGGCCGAGAAGCCGAGATGCTCGGCGAGAAACTCAAGCCCCGAACCCTTCGTTACCTCCGGGCTCGCGAATTCGAGGAAGTATGGAAGCGACTTGGAGATGTAGAGGCGTCCGGCGAAGCGTTCCTTCATGTCGGCCTCGAGCCCGTCGAGCTTCTCGGGCTCGTCTACCGCGACGAGCTTCGTGGGTGGCTGCCGCAGCCACACGAGCAGTTCGCCGACCGGGTGCACGACGAGATTCTGAAAGCGGGCGTAGCGCTCGGACTCGGGGGTCTCCTCCGCCACGTAGAGCTGGTCGTCGACGTAGCAGTTGAGGTGAAAGCCCTCGGCCTCGACCGCCGCGATCGTCTCCCGCGCCAACTCGAGGGGAATGGGGATATGACGCAGGAACCGGCCGCTTGCCGGCTCGGCGACCACGGCCCCCTGGTAGCAGACGACGGGATCGTCGATGCCGAGCTCGAGAGCGTAGGGACGGACGGACTGGAACATCCGCCCTGTCACGATCACGACGTGGATGCCGGCGGCGCGGGACGCGCGGATGGCGGCACGCGTGCGCTCGCCGAGTACGAGCGTCTCGGGCAGGAGCGTCCGGTCAAGGTCGCAGGCAAATGCCTCGACCTCGGAGGGAAAGCCGGGTGGGAGGCTCAGCTCTCTGGCTTGAGGAAGGCGACGAGGTCGCCGAGCTGCTTGTCGTCGAGCTGCTCGCCGTACGTCTTCGGCATGATCCCCGGCTGGAAGCCCTCGGCGATCTGGGCGTCCGGGTTCACGATCGCGTTGTAGATGTACTGCTCGTCCTTCCCCTGCAGGGACTCGTCAAGATTCGGGCCGGTAGTTCCTGACGATTCGGCAGCGGCGAACGTGTGGCAGCTGCCGCAGCCCGCGTCTGCGAAGACCGCCTTGCCAGCCTCGGCGTCGCCCTCGGGCACCGTCTGCTCTGCGACGCTTCCGATGACCGTGTCAGGAGTCGGTGTGACCACCTCTTCACCGCCGCATCCTGCTGCGGCGAGGGCGAACGCGAGCGCGCAGAAGAGCAGAGCCAGGGGGGCAAAGCGGCGCATCGGGCGCGAGTGTACCCACTGAGACGGCGAGATAACCGATCAACCCCACAACCGCGACGTCGTGCGGCGCGTCGTTCACGAACAGGGACGCGAGGAGGCCTGCGGCGAGGGCAAGCGGAAGCGCGCGGCTCTCTCGGGAGGCGTTGCCGCGAACGAGGCGAACGGTGAGCAAGGCGAGTGCGGCGAGCGCCGTCGCCACCACCAGAGCGGCGTACCAGCTCGAGGTCGCTACGTTCCAGGAGATCTCGAGCCGGCGCCTCAGATCCTCGACGAGCTCGCCCGGGCCGTCGTCGACGGCCCGGGTCACATGGCTCGACCCGCCGATCGCAGCGTCGAGCCCCGTGAGGATCAGGACCGCCGCAGCCGCTGACCCGAGGGCGACGAGGAGCCGCCGGCGGCCGCCGCCTGCCAGCTCCACTACGAGGACCGCATAGGCGACGCCGAGGACGAGTGCCCCGCCGCCGTCGGCACCGAACCGGTTCCCGGCGATCGTCGCGAAGGCGAGGGCCGCCACGAGCCCCAGACCGATCGGCCCGAACCGAGGCCAGAGGTACGCCGCTCCCGCCAGCGCCGGCACGAGCAGCATCGTTTCGAGCAGGTTGGTGACGCCGTAGAACCGCCCGACCTGGCCGGGGCCCCAGGGCGAGAGGGCCACGGTCGTCGGATCCACCGCCATGGCGGCAAGGTAAGCGGCGAGCACAACAACTAGGAGCACCCCGAGTGCGGTCGTCGAGCGAGCGACGGCGGCGAGACCGAGCGCCCCGAGAGCGGTGCCGAGCCCGAGAGCGAGGGTGGCCGCCCACGGGTCGGCCACCGCTGCGATCCCGAGCGCGAGGTTCACCAGGAGCCCGGCCGCGAACGCATAGACACCGCCGCGACGGAAGAAGAATGTGAGCGCCAGAGCCACGGCGGCCGCGACGAGGCTCGAAGGAAGACGAGCGTCGCGATGTCCCCCGATCCGGGCATCGAGCGACAGTGCTTCGGCCGCGGCGTCCTCGCTCGTCTCCGACGTCAGCGCGCCGTCCTGTCCGAGCGCTGTCGGGGCGATGTCCGCGATCGAGACGAGCCCGGGAATCCGGGTCGAGTCCGAGCGAAGGAGCCCGCGAAACCCGGAGCCGAGAATCGCGATCGGATAGCGGCGGTCGTTTGCCCTGTGCTCTTCCTCCGGGAGCCCGAGGACGATGACGTCCCCTGAAGTCGGTACCCGGGCGGTCTCGTCGACCTCGATCCGAGTGACACCCGCCGGCATGCCTCCGAGGTAGGAGTTCTCCACCGCTCCACGCTCGAGAGCAGCCAGAGCCTGCCGTCTTCCGGTG
>DATHAG010000138.1:0-7635 GCA_035296825.1 Gaiellaceae bacterium
TCCGGTTCGAGCCCGGATCGCTCGCTTGGCGAGACATAGGGCGGGTTCGACACGACGAGGTCGAAGGAGCCGCTGACTCCGCCGAGCAGGTCGCTTTCGCCGAGCTCGACGCGTCCCTCCAGGCCCGTACGCCTGACGTTCTCCCTCGCCACGGCGAGCGCCGGTGCGGAGGAATCAACGGCGAACACCCGCGCACCGGGATGCTCGTCGGCGATCGAAAGTGCGATCGCGCCGGAGCCGGTGCCTACATCCAGGACCCTCGGCGCTTCGAAGCCCGCGAGCAGCTCCAGGCAGCGTTCGACGACGACCTCCGTCTCCGGACGGGGGATCAGCACCCTGGGATCGACCTGCAGGCTCAAGCGGCGAAACCCCCATTCACCGAGGACGTACGCGAGCGGCTCGCGCTCGGCCCGGCGGGCGACGAGCGCGGCCAACCGCTCGCCCTCTGTAAGGGAGACAAACCGGCCGTTTGCATAGATGGCGGTCCGGGAGAGCCCGAGGACGTGACCAACGAGGAGCTCGGCGTCGATCCGGGGGGAGGGGACGCCGTTTTCGGCCAGCGTTGTCTCGGCCTGCCGCACAGCCTCCAGGAGGCTCATACCGCGGCGGCCTCGAGCGCGAGGCGGCGATCCTCGGCTATCAGCGCCTCCGTGAAGTCCTCGAGGTCGCCGCCGAGGACCTTCTCCAGGTTCACGGTTACCTTGACCCGGTGGTCAGTGACGCGGCTGTCCGGATAGTTGTACGTCCGGATCTTCTCGGACCGGTCCCCGCTTCCGATCTGAGAGCGGCGGGTGGCGTCCAGCTCCTCCTGCTGGCGGCGGACCTCGGCCTCGAGGAGGCGCGCCCGAAGCACCCGCATCGCCTTCGTCTTGTTCTGGAGCTGCGACTTCTCGTCCTGCATCGCAACGACGATGCCCGTCGGGACGTGCGTGATGCGCACAGCGGAGTCGGTTGTGTTCACGCTCTGGCCCCCAGGGCCCGTCGAGCGGTACACGTCGATCTTCAGGTCGTTCTGGTCGATCTCGACGTCCACCTCCTCGGCCTCCGGCATCACAGCGGCGGTGGCGGTAGACGTGTGGATGCGTCCCTGGGATTCGGTCTCCGGCACGCGCTGGACACGGTGCGTCCCGCCCTCCCACTTGAAGACCGAGTACGCCCCGTCGCCTTTGACCGCGAACGTAACCTCCTTGTAGCCCCCGACTTCGCTCGGCTGTGACCCGAGCACCTCGGTCTTGAAGCCTCGCCGCTCCGCATAGCGAGTCAGGACGCGGTAAAGGTCACCCGCCCAAATCGCAGCCTCGTCGCCGCCGACGCCCTGGCGGATCTCGACGAGGACGTCCTTCGCGTCGTTCGGGTCTCGCTCGACGAGGGCGACCTTCAGATCCTGCTCTAGGCGCTCCGCCTCGGCCTTGAGATCGTCGGTCATGCCCGCCAGCTCCGGGTCTCCCTCCGCGTCCTCGAGATCCTGAGTGATCTGGCGCCACTCCCGAGCGAGCTTGTACGGGACCTCGAGCTCCTTCAGGCGCCGGCCGGCGTCCCCGGCCGCGTTTCGATCGGAGAAGACGGCAGGGTCCGACATCCGCTCCTGCGCCTCTGCGTACGAGCGTTCGAGCTCCGCGACGAGATCTTCCATGGCCGCCATGACTCCCGAAAGAGTAGTGGGAGCACGTAGCGGCTCTGCAGACCCGTTACGCCATTACCTCGACCTTGCGCTCCTCGGGGGTGATCCGCCCCTCGAGGCGAAGCACCTCCTTGAGCGCGCGGATCGAGACTTCGATCTGGTCGAGCGTCGGCTCACGCGTCGTCAGGCGCTGAAGCCACATGCCCGGTGCGAGGAGGCCCCTGAGGGCGGGATTCGTTGCGTTCTTCCCCGCGAAGCGGATGATCTCGTAGGCGATCCCGGCGATGAGCGGCAGGAGCAGGATCCGCGACGCGATCAGCCAGTACCAGGTCGGCTGCCCGACGAAGGCAAACACGAAGATCGCCACCACCATGACGTAGAGGAGGAAGGCGGTGCCGCACCGCACGTGCAGGAGGCTGTACGGGGCGACCTTCTCAGGAACAAGCTCCTCGCCGGCTTCGTGCGCGTTGATCACCTTGTGCTCGGCGGCGTGGTACTGGAAGACGCGCCTCAGGTCGGGCAGCAAGGAGAGGATGACGAGGTAGAGGACGAAGATGGCGACGCGGATGAGGCCTTCGACGACGACGAAGAGGCCGTTGTCCTCGATCGGAAGCCAGCTGGTGATGAGCGCAGGAGAGACCTTGAAGAGCAGGAGCGCGAAGCCGATCGCGATCCCGAACGCGAAGATGAGCTGTCCTTTGCTGAGCTCGGTCTGAATATCCCCTTCCGCGGCATCTTCGTCCTGAGCAGCGTAGTTCGCCGAAATCGCAAGGGCCCGGAAGCCGATCGCCAGCGACTCGCCGAGGGCAACGACCCCGCGGATGATCGGGATCCGGAGCCAGCGATGCTCGAGTAGCGCCGACGAGACGGGCCGGTTCACCTCGGCGATCTGTCCGTTGGGTTTCCGGACGGCCACCGACCAGGCTGTCGGGCTGCGCATCATGACACCCTCCAGGACAGCCTGGCCGCCGATCGGGGCGCTCATGGCCTCAATCCCCAGGTGACGCTAGTTGCGTCCGGCCTTTTCGAGCCGGCGCTGGAAGCGCTCGACACGGCCGCCCGAATCCATGAGCTTCTGCTTACCCGTGTAGAAGGGGTGGCACTCCGAGCAAACCTCGACGTGCAAATCCGGCTTCGTGGAACGGGTCTGAAACTCGTTGCCGCAGGAGCAGCGAACTGTTGCGACGACGTACTCGGGATGAATGTCAGCCTTCATTTGAAGTCAGGATAGCAGAGGCGGTTTCGGCCGCTACGTTGCCTCCTGAGACAACCGCAACGGCCACAGAGTCTTTCGCACCAGGGATTTTTCCGGCCAGAAGCGCGGCTGCCGTGACAGCTCCGGCCGGTTCCGCGGCGAGCTTCGTCCGCTCGTAGAGAAACCTGAAGCCGGCCCGGATCTCCGCTTCCGTCAGGCTCACGTGGTCGTCCAGAAGCTCGGCACAGATCTCGAGCGGAAGCCGCCCGGCAAAGGGGGCGTTCAGGCCGTCAGCGACGGATTTCGGCTCGATCGAGACCGGCTCGCCCGCCTCGAGCCCGAGCTTCAAGACGGCCGAGCCCTCGGGCTCGACGGCCACGAGCCGAACGTCGGGTCGAATTGCTTTCACCGCCACTCCGATGCCGGCCACGAGACCCCCGCCGCCCGCGGGCACGACCACGACTCCAACATCGGGCCTGTCTTCGAGGATCTCGAGCCCGACGGTGCCTTGGCCCGCAAGTACGAATGGATCGTCGAAAGGGTGCACGAGCGTCCGCCTACTGTGCGTTTTTAGCTGCTCCATGCGCACGAAGGCCTCGCCCGCCGTCGCCGCCTCCTGGTCGACCTCGGCTCCGTACCCCCGGGTCGCCGCGACCTTCTGTGCGCTGGCGCCCGCCCACGTGACGATGAGAGCGTCGATGCCCTCTAGCGCGCAGCAGTACGCGACCGCCCCGGCGTGATTTCCCGCCGAGATGGCGATCACCCCGCGTTCCTTCTCCTCCGCCGAGAGCGACGCCAACTTGGCCAGCACGCCGCGCACTTTGAAGGAGCCCGTCCGCTGGAAGAGCTCCGCCTTCAGGTAGACGCTGCCCCCGCAAGCCTCGCCGAGGCTGGCCGACGAGAGCGTCGGCGTTCGATGGAGCCTCGTCCCGATCGCCTCCGAGGCGGCGACGACGTCCTCGACGCCGATCACATCGACTGGTACTCGGGCCCCGACCCGCCCTCCGCAGCGAGGAGTCGGCCTCCCTTGGCAGAGATGGCGCCGCACTGGACGCAGTTCGACGCCGTCACCTCGACCTCGACGACATTCCCCGCAGGGCTCGCGCTCCCGGCGATCTCGTAGACCTGGGCCGGGCACATGTGCACCCACGCCTCGGCAACCTCGCGGCGAATCTGGCGCCGGACCGCGATGTGACTCGGCGCGTCGTCGCGCGTCTTGTTCCCGCTCAGGTAGACGCTCGATAGCTTGTCGAAGAAGAGCCTGCCGTCGGGAGCGGGATACGTTGCCGCGCGGTCGCCGACGAGCACGGGCACGCTCGCGTCCGCTTCGAGCTCCAGGTCTCGCGGCGGAAGGCGGCCGAGGGTGTTCATGGCGGCGCCCGCGAGCACCGCGCCGCGCACAAAGCCGTGCTTGAACGCGGGGCGCATGTTTCGCACCCGCTCCAGGTCCTTCCAGATGTAGCTCTCGCGGAGACCCTGGTCGTAGCCCGCCAGGGCACCCGGCGTCCAGGCGGTCTGACCCGGCCGAACGGCGTCGAGCGCCGCCTCGGCGGCCAGCATGCCGGAGCGCATTGCGTAGTGGATTCCCTTCAGGGCCGGGACGTTCACGAGACCGGCGCCGTCTCCGACGATCATGCCGCCCGGGAAGCTGAAGCTGTCCGGCAGGGAGAGGAACCCGCCCTCGGGGATCGTCTTGGCCCCCCAGGCGACTCGCTTCCCGCCCTCGAGGATTGCCCGGACGAACGGATGCCCTTTCAGCTCCTGAAGGACATCGTGCACGGAGAGCGTCGCGTCCGTGTAGTCGAGGCCGACGACCATCCCGATCGCAACCCGGCTCTCGCCGAGCGGGTAAATGAAGCTGCCGCCAAACTCCCGGTAGCGCCGGGCGCCGCGTAGGGGCCAGCCCATCGTATGGATGACTCTGTGGAGCGGTCGCGGAACCTCCCAGACCTCCTTGACACCGAGCGCCCAGACCTGTGGCTTCGAGGCGAGCCCGAACTTCCGGAGGGCGATGCCGGTCAAGTGCCCCTGCGTGCCCTCGGCGAGGATCGTGACCCGCGCCGTGACGTCCGATCCGGGTTCGTAGTTCGGGAGCTTCTCGCCGTGCTTCCCGCGTCCCTTGTCACCGGTTCGAACGCCGACGAGGCGGCCACCCGTGACCAGGAGTTTCTCGGCAGCAGTTTCCGGCACGATCATGACCCCGAGCTCCTCCGCGCGCTCCGCGAGCCAGCGTCCCATCTCGCCGAGGGAGGCCACGTAGTTCCCGTGGTTCCACATGGTGGGCGGCGCCGGGATTCTCTGTGCGCGCTTGCGGGTCAGGAAGTAGACGCCCTCATGCTCGACGGGCGCGATCAGGGGTAGGTCGGCCGCGAGCAGCTCGGGAAAGAGCTGTCGGAACGCGCGGGGGTTCACGACCGCGCCCGAGAGGAGGTGCGCCCCGGGCGCCTTGCCCTTCTCGAGCACGGCGACCGGGATCTCCCCCAGCCTCTCTCGCAGCTCCGGCTTCTCCTCGAGGAGCTGCCCCAGCCGGACGGCGGCAGCGAGCCCGCCCGGCCCGGCACCAACGATGAGCGCGCCCACCTCGATCCGCTCGTCCGGCGGGTCGGTCGGCTCCACGACGAATTGGGCAGAGTCGAACGGGGGCGCGAAGTCGGCGGGCCGGGCGCTCACGACTGCCGTCTCTGCCGCACGAGCTCGGTCAGCTTCGGAACGATCTCGTTCAGGTCACCCACAACGGCGAGGTCGGAGTACTCGAAGATCGGCGCGTTCGGATCCTTGTTGATCGCAACGATGGTGCCGGAGCTCTGCATGCCAACCTTGTGCTGGATCGCGCCCGAGATGCCGCAGGCCAGGTAGAGCTTCGGCGAGACGGTGCGGCCGGTCTGCCCCACCTGGCTCGCGTAGGGATACCAGCCAGCGTCGACGACGGCCCGCGTCGCCGCTACGGCCCCTCCCAGCGCCTTTGCGAGGTCTTCAAGGAGTGAGAAGCGTTCGGGCTCGCCGAGTCCACGGCCTCCCGCGACGATGACGTCAGCATCCTCGATCGACGGCCCGCTCTTCTCCTCGTGCGCACGCTCGACCATGGCCGTCAGGGTCGAGAAGTCCTCGAGCGGCACGTCCACCGTCACGACCTCCGCGCTCCCGCCACCGCCCTCACCGGGCTCGAACGAACCTGTCCGGAAGAGACCGAGGGCGGGTGCCTCCGTCCAGCCCACGTCAACGAGCACCGAGTCCTGGAGCGCCGGGCGCTTGCCGACGAGCCTCCCATCCCGCTCTTCTACGTCGGTCAGATCCCAGTTCAGGCCCGCGTCGAGACGCGCCGAGAGCCCCGCTGCGACATCCGCCGAGAGGACGGACGACGCGAAGAGCACGGC
Source organism: Gaiellaceae bacterium (assembly GCA_035296825.1). Taxonomy (GTDB): domain Bacteria; phylum Actinomycetota; class Thermoleophilia; order Gaiellales; family Gaiellaceae; genus DASQGA01. The sequence continues at coordinate 6,191 of DATHAG010000138.1, forward strand.
GTCGAAACCCTGCTCCTGGACCAGCTTGGCGAGGACGTCCACTCGCGGCTGTGGGAGTGGAGACTCGAGCGCCGCATCGTCCGCCACGTAGACCGTCGAGGCGCCGTGCGCGCCGAGGCTGTCGGCGATCGACGCGATACCGGAGCCGCAGAGAACCGCCGCGGCCTCTCCGCCGAGGGACGCCGCCTTGCCGAGCACGCCGAGGCTCCCCTTGGTGGCCTCGCCCTCATGGTCCTCGACATAGACGAGCGTGCGTGACATCAGACGAGCTTCTGCTCCGCGAGATAGGCGACGATCTTCTCCGCCGAGTCGCCGCCTTCGTCCTCGATTCGCTGTGTGTCGCCGCGCGAAGGCGGGTCTGTGAGGGAGAGCACCTCGGTACGGGAGCCCGCCTCCCCGGCCTCGGTTGCGTCGACGCCGAGATCGGCGAGCGAAAGAGTCTCCTGTGGCTTCTTCTTCGCACCCATGATCCCCTTCAGGGACGGGTAGCGCGGCTCGTTGATCGCGTCCGACACCGCCACCACGCAGGGCAGCGGCGCCTCGAGCACGTCGTAGCCGTACTCCGTCTGGCGCTTCGAGCGCGCTTTCCCGTCGGAGAGCTCGAGGCTGGCCGCCTGGGAGACGAGCGGCAAGCGCAGCCGCTCCGCGAGTGAGCCCCAGAGAACGGCGCCGTCGGAGTCGCCGCCCTGCTGACCGATGAGAACCAGGTCGGGCGACTCGCGCTCGATTGCTTTCGCCAGGATCTTGCTGGTTGCGACCAGGTCGGAGCCTGCGGCCGCGTCGTCTGCGACGAGAACGGCCCGGTCGGCTCCCATCGCGAGCGCCTTTCGGAGGGAGTTCATGGCACGCTCGGGAGCAAGACAAAGCACGACGACCTCGCCCTCCCCGGAGCCCTCCTTCACGCGCAGCGCCTCCTCGAGCGCATGTGTGTCGAACTCGTTCAGGGCGCCGTCCCCGCTTCGGTCGAGCCGCTTCGTTTGCGGGTCGATTCGCCGGGCCGCCGCGGCATCGGGAACCTCCTTCACGCAGACGGCGATCTTCATGCGGCCGCGAGCATAACCACCCGTTCGTACGCGAGGCCCGGGCTAGAGGCCCGGGCTAAAGACTTAGCGACCAAAAGCCGACGCCTTTGCTAGCGTGCCGCCCTTCGAGCGCGAACCGGAGCCCATGCTTCGCCACCGGACGACAGCCCGAGCACTCCTCTTCCTTCTAGCCACGTGGGCTTCCGCCGGGACCGCGCATGCCGCCGTCCCCGACCGGATCATCTTCCCGGTCGTAGGGCCCGTGACCTATCAGGACGACTTCGGCGACCCGCGAGGTCAAGGCAGCCACCAGGGGAACGACATCATGGCGGCGCGCAAGGCGCCGGCTGTCGCCGCCGAGGGCGGCCGGGTGTCGTTCTGGACGACCTCGTCGCGCGCCGGCTGCATGCTCTACCTCTACGG
>DATHAG010000139.1:0-4285 GCA_035296825.1 Gaiellaceae bacterium
GGCGGCGAGGATGCCGGGCGCGATCAGCGGCAGCGTGATTCGGTAGAAAGTCACGTACTCGTTCGCGCCGAGGTCCATCGCAGCCTCCTCGACGTGCCGATCGAAGCCGACGAGGCGGGCTCGCACGGTTACGACGACGAAGCTGATGCAGAACATAATGTGGGCGATCACGATTGTCCAGAAGCCGAGCGCAGTGCCGAGGTTCAGGAACAGCGTGAGCAGGGACGCGCCGAGCACGATCTCGGGCGCCGTCAGCGGGACGAAGATGAGCAGGTTGGTCGCTCCGCGGCCGCGGAAGTGGTAGCGGACGAGGGCCATGGCGATCAAAGTTCCGAGGATGACCGAGGCGAGTGTCGCGATGAGGCCGATCTTTATGCTCGCCATGACCGCGTCGCCCAGGAAGGGCGGCCCGAACGGATGGGCCCAATGCTTGGTGGTGAGGCCCTCCCACGTGTAGTTGAAGCGCCCGGCCGGGTCGTTGAACGAGAAGACGATCACGACGACGATCGGGAGCATCAGGTAGGCGAGCGCGAGGATCCCGAACAGGGTGATCGTGTGGCGGCGGACGAACGCCCACGCCTGCGCGACGGGGCTCACTCGGCGGCGTGGGAGCGCATGAGTATCGGCCGCAACGCTCATCCGGCGAGTCTCTCCGTCCCGACGACGCGGGTGTACACGACGATGAGGAGGAGGATGGCGGCCATGAGGATCATGGAGAGCGCGGCCGCTTGGCCGTAGTCGGTGATCTCGAGGAATTTCGACTGGATGACGTTGCCGATCATCGCTTGCCTCGGCGTGCCCAGGAGCTCCGCGTTGATGAAGTCGCCTGCGGCGGGGATGAACGTCAAGAGCGTTCCCGCGATAACGCCGGGCATCGAGAGCGGCAGCGTCACGCGCAGGAAGGCCTGGAGCTTGCTCGCGTAGAGATCCTCCGCGGCCTCGATCATGCGCGCGTCGATCTGCTCGAGCGACACGTACAACGGCAGCGCCATGAAGGGCAGGAAGTTGTAGGTGATCCCCGCGATCACGGCGGTAGAGGTCGCGAGCAGCCGTCCGTCGTCGGCGACGAGCCCGATGGACTGGAAGGCGTGCAGGACGAAGCCGTCGTCCGAGAGGATGTTCTGCCACGCGAGCGTCCGAATCAGGTACGTGACGAAGAACGGCGCGATGATGAAGAGGAGCAGCAGGTTCTTCCAGCGCCCGCCGCGAAAGGCGATCCAGTACGTGAGTGGATAGGAGATGAGGAGCGCGGCGAGCGTGGCAATTCCCGCGTACTCGAGGGAGCGGAAGAACTGATCCCGGTAGTTGTTGAACGCGCTCGAGTAGTTGTCCCAGGCCCAGGTGAACGTGTAGCCCACTTGGACCGTCCCCTCCTGAAGGGACGTGTACGCGAGGTAGTAGAGCGGGACGACGAAGAACAGGACGAGGAACGCCACTCCCGGTACCAGGAGGAGATATGGCGTGAGCCAGCGGTGGCGGTGGAGGAACGTCATGCCCGGAGGCGGGCCGCGGCTACACGCCGATCACGGCCTGCCACTTTTCCTGAAACTCGCGGTTCTCGATCGCTTCGGGGTTGAACTCATAGAGGTTTTCCAGCACCTCTGGCGTCGGGAAGATGAGCGGGTCCTTCGCGAAGGCGGGGTCGATCTTGGTGATCGCCTCCTTCGTCCCCTTCACGGGCGTGATGTAGTTGACGTAGGCGGTGACCTTCGCCGCGATCTGCGGGTCGTAGAAGAAGTTCATGAACGTCGACGCGGTGTAGACGTCCCCGCCGGTCGGGATCACCATCGTATCGACCGACGTCATGCCGCCGGCGTCCGCGATGGTGAACTTGAGGTTCGGGTTGTCCGGCTGGAGGATGGTGATGTCCCCCGACCACGCGATCGACGCCCACACGTCGCCCTTGGCGAGCGGGCCGGTGTAGTCGTTGCCCGTGAACTGGCGAACCTGGCCGTCGTCCACGGCCTTCTGGACCTTGGCGATCGCCTCGTCGTAGGCGGACGGCTCGATCGTCCCGGACGGGTCGACCCCCATCTCGAGGAGGAAGAGACCGACCGTGTCCTCCATCGAGTCGAGCATCGTGATCCTCCCCTTCAAGGCGGGATCGAGAAGGTCCGAGACCGAGGTGAGCTCGCCGCCGACCTTCTCCGGGTCGTAGCCGAGGCCGGTGATGTACGACTGCCAGGGCAGGCTGTAGTCGCGGTTGGGGTCCCACGAGGGTCTCCTCAGCGTGTCCTCGAGGTTCGTCATGTTCGGGATCGCGCTCTTGTCCAGCTTCTGTAGGTAGCCGAGCCCGAGAAGCCGCGCGGCGAGGAAGGCCGTGGGCACGATGATGTCCCTATCGATCGACTGCCCCCGCGAGAGCGGCGCTTGGATCTCGCCGAAGAACTCCTCGTTCGAGTTGATGTCCTCGAGGTAGTTGACCTTGACTCCCGTCTCCTTCTCGAACTCCTCGAGCGTCGGGAATCGGGTCGCGTCGTCGTTCTGGTCGATGTAGTAGGGCCAGTTGGAAACCGTGATCTCGTTCGCGAGCTCCTTCTCGACCGTTGTGGCCGCTGCCCCTGTATCCGCCTGCTGGCCCTCGATACCGCCGTCTCCGCCACAGGCGGCCAGGAGTGAGGGAATCGAGAGAACCGCGCCGCCCGCCGCAGCCCGCCGGAGCAGTTGGCGGCGGGTGATGGGATCAAGCATGGGTGTTGTCCTCCTCGTCTTGGACTACGAATGTCGCGTCCGCGCTCCAACCGAGCGTGACGCGGTCGCCTGCCTGGTTCGACCCGGCACCCGGGTCGGCATTCTGGACATACACGGTGACCGGGCCGGCCGCCGTCTCGACGATGTACTGGGTCGAGACGCCGATATAGGCTCGTTCCTTGACGACGCCCGGAAGGGTGTTGTCGGCGCTCCCGCCGATGCTGATCTTTTCCGGCCTGATTCCGACGGCCACCTGCCCGCGCTCCTCGGCTGTGGGTGCGCGCACGAGGGTGCCGTCGTGGAGCCGCACGGCTCCGTTGCCGTCGGCCTCGCCGCGCAGCAGGTTCGAAACGCCGAGAAACCCTGCGACGAACGCTGTTTTGGGGTGCTCGTACAACTCGGTCGGAGCCCCGAGCTGCTCGATCCTGCCCGCGTTCATGACCGCGATCGAGTCGGCCATCGTCATGGCCTCTTCCTGGTCGTGTGTGACGTGGATGAAGGTGATCCCGAGGTCGCTCTGAAGCCCCTTGATGAACAGCTGCATCTCCTTTCGCAGCTTCAGGTCGAGGGCGCCGAGCGGCTCATCGAGCAAGAGCACGCGAGGGCTGTTGACGAGCGCCCGAGCCAGGGCGACCCGCTGTGCCTGGCCACCGGAGAGCTGCTGTGGCTTGCGCTTCTCGTAGCCTCCAAGCTGTACGAGCTCGAGGATCTTCCCGACCCGGGACTTGAGGTCGCCTCCCTTGACACCGCGGCGGCGGAGACCGAAGGCCACGTTCTCGAAGATCGAAAGGTGCGGGAAGAGCGCGTAGCTCTGGAAGACGGTATTGACGTCACGCTTGTACGGCGGGCGGCCGGTGACATCGGAGTCGCCAAGGTAGATCGTGCCTGCGGTCGGCTCCTCGAAGCCGCCGATCATCCTGAGTGTCGTCGTCTTACCGCAACCCGAGGGGCCGAGCAGGGCGAAGAAACGGCCGTGTTCGACCGCGAGAGACAGATCGTCGACCGCGACCACGTCGTCGAAGCGCTTGGTGACGTTCTCGAGCCGGACGTCGGCGGCGACTCTCTGGGCGGGCGTCTCTTGCTCAGGGGACGTGGACGTCGCTGCGCTCGGAAGGCTGGTCATCCTCCTCCCGAGCGCAACGAATGGTTTTTTGCCCCAGGGTGGTGCGGTCGCATTTTCTCCCGGTTAGTCGATCTTCGCCATCACGTGCTTGATCTGGGTGTACTCCTCGACCGCGTAGATCGACATGTCCTTGCCGTAGCCGGACTGCTTGTAGCCGCCGTGCGGCATCTCGGTCGCCATCGGAATGTGGTCGTTGATCCACACCGTCCCGAACTCGAGCTTCCTGGCTGCATTCAGGGCCCGGCCGATGTCGCGCGTCCAGACGGAGGCGGCGAGCCCGTAATCAACGTCGTTTGCCCAGGCGATCGCCTGGTCGTCGTCGGCGAAGCGCTGAACCGTCACGACCGGCCCGAAGACCTCGCGCTGCACGATCTCGTCCGTCTGATCGACGTCGACGATCACCGTGGGCTTGACGAAGAAGCCGCGATCGCCGTTCGAGTCGCCGCCCGTGAGGACCTTGGCCTTCGTCGA
>DATHAG010000140.1:0-2916 GCA_035296825.1 Gaiellaceae bacterium
TACCGGGCCGCCAAGGCCGGCTGGGAGCGCTGGTACGTCCCGGCCGCACACGTGACCCACGACTATGCCGCGGCGATCGACCGGGTCTTCTTCAGCCGGCGCACGCTCTGGCACCTTCGCTCGATGGCCCGCTTCGTTCGGAAGCATCCGGAGCGCCTGCGGGCCCTGTGACGGGTCGCTGGTACGATCAGACGCCGTGAGCGGGACGGTCGCAGTTCACGGGACCGCGGCGCGCCGCCGGCTGTTCCGCCTCACCGACTACCAGGAGCTCCTCCGGACCCTGCTTCGACGCGAGCTCCGCGCCAAGTACAAGGGCTCCGTCCTCGGCATCCTGTGGTCGTACTTCAACCCGCTGCTCCTGATGGGCGTGTACACGCTCGTCTTCTCCGTCCTCTGGCGGGCCGTCGACATCCCTCACTACCCCCTGTTCGTGCTGAACGGACTGGCCCTGTGGGTCTTCTTTCAGGCGTCGCTCCTGGGTGGAAGCCGATCGCTGATCGAGAATGCACCGCTGATCACCAAGGTCTGGTTCCCGCGAGAACTGGCGCCGCTCGCAACCGTGTTGGCCCAGGGCGTCACGGCCGCCGTCATGCTCGCGGTCTTGATCCCGATCGACCTCGTGATCGAGCCGGGCAGCCTCCCCACGTTTCTCCTCGCGGTGCCGGTCTTCCTGGCCTTCGTCCTGCTCACGATCGGCATCACGTGGATTCTCGCCGTCGCCAACGTCTTCTTCCGGGACGTCGAGCACGTCGTCGCCGCGATCCTGCTTCCCTGGTTCTTCCTGACCCCGATCTTCTATGCGCTCGAGCAGCTTCCGGGGGCCGCAGGCCACGAGTACCTGATCAAGCTGCTTCGGTTCGGCAACCCGGTCACGCCCTACGTCGAGACGATCAGAGCCGTCCTCCTGCAAGGCGCCGTCCCGGGCGCCGCCTCCCTCGTCTACGTCTTCCTCGTCGGGCCTGCTGTCTTCCTCCTCGGCCTCTGGGTGTTCCGGCTCTACGACGACGAGATCGCAGTGGAGCTGTGAGCGTGGGCGAGATCGCCAGAGGCGAGATCCGATCCGAGGGAGTCGGCAGACGCTTCGCGCTGCGCCCGCTCGGCACCCGCTCCGTCAAGGACGTGCTCGTCCATCCGCGCCGCCATCCGCGCCACGAGATGTGGGCGCTTCGCGACGTCTCTTTCGACGTCCGCCCGGGCGAGACATTCGGGGTGATCGGAAGGAACGGCTCCGGGAAGTCCACGCTCCTGAAGCTCATGGCCTACATTTTCGCGCCGACGGAGGGGAACCTCGAGGTGGGCGGTCGCGTCGGATCGCTCCTCGAGGTCGGTGCCGGGTTTCACCCGGACTTCTCGGGTGTCGAGAACGTCTACCTCTCGGCCGCGGTTCACGGCCTCGGGAAGAGCTACGTCGACGATCACCTGGACGACATCCTCGACTTCGCCGAGATCGGCCAGTACGCCCACATGCCCGTCAAGACGTACTCCTCGGGCATGTTCCTACGGCTCGGCTTTTCGGTCGCGATCCACATCCACCCCGACGTGATGCTCGTGGACGAGGTCCTCGCGGTCGGCGACGAAGCCTTCAAGAAGAAGTGCTACGAGTGGATCGAGGGCTTTCAGGCCGCCGGAGGGACACTCGTGTTCGTCTCGCACGACGCCGTCGTCGTAGAGCGGCTCTGTGAGCGCGCCATCCTGCTCGACCAAGGCCGCGTAGTAGAGCAAGGTACGGCTCATGACGTCCTGCACGCTTACCGGCGCCGCCTCACCGGCGAGCGTGCGGTGGCGGTTGCCGGGCTGCCGGCGGAGGAGTCGGGCGAGGCTGTCCGGAAGGCAGCCGGCCACTAAATGCCTGAGGCGGCAGCCGGCAGCGGGCGGCCGGTCGGAGTCAACCTCGTGGGGTTTCTGCAGGCTGAGTTCGGACAGGGGGAGGTCGCGCGCCGGCTGGCCTCAGCCCTCGAGCGAGCGTCGATCCCGTATTCGGCGATCAACCAGGCGGCCAAGATGCACCGGGAGGGGCACGACTTCATCCTCTCGCCGGAACGGGACGCACCGTACGACACCAACCTTCTTTGCCTGAACGCCGAGCACCTGCTCAACCTCGCGGACGGAAAGGGGCGCGAGCTCCTGGACGACCGATACTCGCTGGGCGTGTGGTTCTGGGAGACCAGCCAGTTTCCTGAGCATCTCCTGCCCGCGTTCGACTTGGTCGACGAGATCTGGGCGGCGAGCGACTTCGTCGCCCGCACGATCGCGCAGGAGACCTGGAAGCCGGTTCGAATCTTTCCGCTCCCCGTCGAGGTCCGAGTTGAGCACCGCCTCACACGTGCCGACCTCGGGCTGCCCCCCGACCGCTTCGCCTTCCTCTTCACATTCGACTTCATGAGCACCACGGCGCGGAAGAACCCCATCGGGCTCATCGAGGCTTTTCGGCTCGCGTTCGAGCCTGGCTCGGGCCCGATGCTGATCCTGAAGAGCATCAACGCTGAGCGGTGCCCGCAGGATTTGAGCGCACTCAGGAAAGCGGCCGCCGACCATCCGGACATTCAGCTGTCCGATGGCTACGTGTCCCAGGAGCACATGCAAGCCCTTACCGCGGCTTGCGATGCCTACGTCTCGCTCCACCGAAGCGAGGGGTTCGGGCTCGGGCTCGCGGAAGCCATGGCCTACGGGAAGCCGACCATTGCGACGGGGTACTCCGGCAACCGGGCGTTCATGGACGAGTCGAACAGCTATCTCGTCTCGTATCGATCCGCCTCGGTTCCCGCGGATGCCGGACCCTATCTCGAGGGCGCCACCTGGGCGGACCCCGACGTCGAGGATGCTGCCAGGCTGATGCGCGAGGTCGTCGAGAACCCTCACGAGGCACACGAGCGGGCGGAACGCGGGCGCGCCACGATCGAGAAGGACTTCTCAGTG